>JANMAN010000183.1:0-2533 GCA_031359885.1 Tardiphaga sp.
CAGCGTCATCGGCAGCGCGCTCCTTCTCCCCGTTCTTACGGGGAGAAGGTCGGGATGAGGGGCATGCGACCTGCGAATTCTGAATTGGCGTCGACAATTGTAATTCGCCCCTCACCCGGCACCCAAGAGGGAGCCGACCTAACCCCGTGAAGAACGGGGCGAGGTTAAGTCATCATCCGACGTATCTTACTCACTCCCGAACCCGCTCGTTCAACTGATACGTCAGATGCGCCTTCACGGTCGGCCATTCGCCGGGAATGATGCTGTAGACCACCGTGTCGCGCAGCGTGCCGTTCGGCGCGATCTGGTGGTTGCGCATCACGCCGTCGAGCTTGGCACCGAGACGTTCGATGCCGCGCCGCGACTGGTGATTGAAGAAATGCGTGCGGAATTCCACCGCGATGCAGTCCAGCGTCTCGAACGCATGTTGCAGCAATAACAGTTTGCACTGCGTGTTGAGCGCGGTGCGCTGAACGCGCTTGGCGTACCAGGTTGAGCCGATCTCGACGCGGCGGTTGGCGGCATCGACATTCATGTAGGTCGTCATGCCCGCGACCTTGCCGTCGGCGTCGAACACCGTAAACGGCAGCATCGCGCCTGCGGCCTGCAATTTGAGTCGGCGTTCGATCTCGGCCGTCATGCCCTGCGGCGACGGAATCGCCGTGTACCACAGCTTCCAGAGCGCCCCATCCTCGGCCGCCTCGGTCAGCGCCGCGCCATGGTCCGATGACAGCGGTGCAAGCGTGGCGTGGTCGCCTTTCAACGTGATCGGTTCGAGCCAGGGCATTTGGTTGTCCTCATCGATCGACTGACGTCATTGCGAGGAGCATATGAGCCCTCGCCTGCGAGGGCCATATGCGACGAAGCAATCCAGCCTTCCGCAAAAAGAGCGACTGGATTGCTTCGCGCGGAAGAAAACGGCTGCGCCGATTTCGACCTTGCTCGCAATGACGAGCGACTTACTATTTGTTCAAAAAGTTCAGCGGCAGGCCGCCGCGTGGCCAGTCCATCGCGATCAGCTCACCTCGGCCGGACAACGTGATGTAGGCCGTCTTCAGATCGGGCCCGCCGAACGCGATGTTGGTGGTGACGCGGTCGCCGGTCTCCACCTGCTCGATGAGCTTGCCGTCCGGCGCGATCACCGAGATGCAGCCGCTCACCAGCGTCGCGACGCAGATGTTGCCCGACGCCTCGACCGCAAGCGAGTCGAACATCTGATAACCGCCGAGGCCGCAGATCGGCTTGCCGCGCTCGCCGCGATAGATCACGTCGCGCGGCTTGATCTCGCCCGGCGCGGACAATTCATAGGCCCACAAGCGCCCGGTCGGCGTCTCCGCGACGTAGACCGTCTTCTCGTCCGGCGAGAGGCCGATGCCGTTGGCGGGCAGCACGCCGAACACTTGCTCGGTCACGTCGCGCGCGCCGGGCTTCACGTAAAAGACGCCGCCGACATCCATGTCGCGCGCGCGGCGCTTGCCGAGTTCGCTGAACCACAGACCGCCCTCTTTATCGAAGACGAGATCGTTCGGTCCCTTGATGGGATTCCCACCGCATGTGTCGAACAGCGTTTCGACGTTGCCGCTTTGCAGATCGACGCGCTGAATCGAACCGCCGAGATATTCGTGCGGCTCCGGCGCGCCGGGCATGATGCCGTGACCGGTTTTGATCCAGCTAAAGCCGCCATTGTTGCAGACATACATCTTGCCATCCGGCCCGAGCGCGGCGCCGTTCGGACCGCCTGGCATTTTGGCCACGACCTCTTTGCGGCCATCCGGATAGATGCGCGTCATTTGCTGCGCGCGGATTTCAACCAGGATGACCGAGCCGTCCGGCATCACCACGGGGCCTTCGGGAAATGCAAGGTCGGTGGCAAGCACGCGGATATTGGACATCAGTCGCTCCCGGATTTTCCTGTTCTGTTGTGTAGCGACTAAAGCAAACATCATCGGCGAAGCCAAGCTGCGGCCGCCGCACAGACATCGACGAGCGAACCGATTGCTGCGACGCGTCACAACACGCCGCTGGCGCCTACGCCGCCTTGGTGCATACTCCGGTCGATCGGACGGATCGCACGACCCGCATAAGACGGGCAGATCTGAAAACCGAATAACAGGGAGAACGACCCGATGAAGCACAACCGAAGAGTCTTGCGCGCGATCGCGCTCGCCGGCGTAGCCGTCGCACTATCGGCCACGGCGGGCGTCGCACAGAAGAAATACGATATCGGCGCCACCGATACCGAAATCAAAATCGGAAACATCATGCCGTATAGCGGGCCGGCATCGAGCTACGCGACCATCGGCAAGACCGAAGCCGCCTACTTCCGGATGATCAACGAGAAGGGCGGCATCAACGGCCGCAAGATCAATTACATCAGCTACGACGACGGCTACAGCCCGCCAAAGATGGTCGAGCAGGCGCGCAAGCTCGTGGAAAGCGACGAAGTTCTCTTCATTCTGAATCCGCTGGGCACGCCGGGCAATACGGCGATCCAGAAATACATGAACACCAAGAAAGTGCCGCAACTGTTCGT
>JANMAN010000190.1:0-2764 GCA_031359885.1 Tardiphaga sp.
CGGCAAATTGCTCACCCGATTGCAGCGTCACGTCGCCTGCATCGAACACGTCGTAATCGATGACGTTCGTGACCGGTCCGCTCATCGTGAGGTTAGCTCCGCAGTGGGCACACGACCTGAATAACTGTATCTAACGTACAGTTATTCGAACGGCTCGCCAATGCTGAAATTGCGGCACGCCGCTCGAATCGAAGGCAGCCGAAAAGCGACGTGCGGGCTAGCCCACCGTCCCCGCATGGACCCACCAGCCCGGCTGCGCCGCGCTGATCACGGCGGCGGCGGCGTTGGCCGCGGCAGCGTCGTCGAACAACGCGAAGCAAGTCGCGCCCGAGCCCGACATCCGCGCCAGCAGGACGCCGTCGGTGCCGCGCAATGCCGCCAACACATCGGCGATGACGGGCTGGATCGCCAGCGCCGGCGTTTCAAGATCGTTGGTGCCTTTGTGCAGCGAGCGCAGCCAGGCATCGCGCGGTGCATCGGGCTGCGGCCACGCCATGCCTTTCAGCACGTCGGTGATTCCGACACGCAATCGTCCGGCCTTAAGGCCCAATTCGCCGAACACGTCCTTGGTCGCGACCGCGACGCGTGGGTTGACCAGCACGCACGGCATGACAGGCAGCGTCAGCGGCAGCAGCGTCGCACCGACGCCGGTCATCACGCAGGCCGTCGAGCCGAGGCAAACCGGCACGTCCGCGCCGGTCAGCAATGCGACCTCGAGCAGTCGCGGATCGTCGGGTCCGAGCAGATTGACGCGAGCCAACAATCGCAACGCCGCAGCGGCGTCCGCCGAACCGCCGCCGATCCCGGCCGCAACGGGGAGATGCTTGTCGAGCGTGAAATGTCCGGTACGCAGATTCTCGACGCGCTCGGCGAGAAGCCGCGCCGCCTTCAGCACCAGATTGTCGCTATGCTCGCCGCATTCGGCGGCGCCCGGCCCTGATGTGGTGAGGGAAAGATCGTCGGCGAGATCGAGCGTCAGCGTATCGGCGCAATCGGCGAAGGCCACGACGCTTTCGAGGTCGTGGTAGCCGTCGACCCGTCGCCCCACCACACGCAAGGTGAGGTTGACCTTCGCGCACGCCTGTTCAGTCAACGCCGGCATCGGCGATCAGCCCCATATCAACGGTTACGCCGGCACGATTTGCCTGCTCTTGCCGCCTTATATGTCAGCCGCCCTTGCCGTCGTCTTCTTTTTTCTTGGCTGCGGCCGGAGGTTCCACTGCAGCGGACGCCGGTGCGGGTTCGCTCGGCAGGCCGTTGGCGAGCTTGGCTTCGATCTTCGGCAGCTCGTCGGCCTCGGGCTTGAGGTCGCGCGCATGGGCCCACTGGAAGTTGGCTTCGAGCGTGCGGCCGACGCGCCAATAGGCGTCGCCGAGATGGTCGTTGATGGTCGGGTCTTCCGGCTTGAGGTCGATCGCACGCTCCAGCGTCTTCACGGCCTCTTCGAAATTGCCGATGCGGTAATAGGCCCAGCCGAGCGAATCGACGATGTAGCCGTCGTCCGGGCGCTGATCGACCGCGCGTTTGATCATCTTCATCGCGTCGTCGAGATTGATGCCCTGATCGATCCAGCTATAGCCGAGATAGTTCAGCACATGCGCCTGCTCGGGTTGCAGTTCGAGCGCCTTCTTCATGTCGCTCTCGGCCTTGGCCCACTGCTTCGAACGCTCCAGGCAAATGCCGCGGAAGTAGAAATACACCCAGCTCGATTTCTCGACCGCCGGTAGCGCGTCGATCCCTTGCGTGTAGGTCTGCGCACAATCGGCGAACTTCTTCTTGCCGCGCTCGATATTTCCGAGCGCCATGATGGCTTCGAGATCTTTCGGATCTTCCGCCGTCACGCCTTTGAGAATCTTGATCGCTTCTTCGCCGCGGTCGGCGGCGTCGAGATCGGTCGCCTGCTGGATCTGCGCATTGCGCTTGAGCGGCGAATTTGCCGGCACCTTTTCGTAAACCTTGATCGCCATCGCCGGCTTCTTGACCGACTCGTAGAGGTCCGCGAGCGACAGCAGTGCGAGCGAATGGTTCGGCGCGAGATACAGCGACAATTGCAGATAGACCAAAGCGAGGTCTTCGCCGCCGCGCCGCGTCAGCGACGCGCCGATGCCGTAAAGCGCTTCGGCCGCGCCGGTCTGCACCGAATCGATCAGCGGCGGCAGTTTCTTGCCGGCCTTGGTTTCCTTGATGCCTTCCAGCACCAACGGATGCCGCGCCAGCTTCTTGTTGAAGGCGTCATAGACTCCGAGCGCGGCCTCGTCGCTCGTGTTGCGCGACAGCCAGCGCGCGTAAGAATCAGCCACGCGCAACGCGGACTCGTCGAGCTTGTAGGCGCGCTCGAAGCGCACGCCCGCATCCTTCGGTTTGTTGGCGAGATCGAAGATCATGCCCGCATGCAGATCCTTGAAGATCGGATACCATTCCGGCCCGGCGAGCTTGTCGATGCCGGCGATCGCAGCCTTGCTATCGCCAGCCCCAGTCGTCGCCCATGCCGCGAGCAACGTCGCGACAAGATCGGTGATCGGCCCGCGGACCGACTGATTGATGTTCTGCTGGGCGGATGCGTATTTCTTCTGCTTGAGGTCGCGGACGCCGACCACCAGCCGCGCGACGCGGTTGGTCTTGTCGATCGCAAGCACGCGGTCGGCGAGCTTGACGGCCTCCTCGATATTGCCTTCGGCGAGCGACGAGATGAAGGCGCGGTCGAGCAACTCGTTGTTCTTTGGGTCCGTGCGCAACGCCGAGCGATAGAACGCCGCGGCGGCGC
>JANMAN010000201.1:0-5407 GCA_031359885.1 Tardiphaga sp.
CGATCATCACCGCCAACCAGAATTTCCTCGATGCGATGGGTTACCGTCTCGACGAAATCCAGGGCAAGCATCACCAAATGTTTGCGCCGCCGGAGCTGCGTGGCAGCGAGGCTTACAAGTCGTTCTGGGCCAGCCTCAACCGCGGTGAATTTCAGGCAGCCGAATACAAGCGCATCGCCAAGGGCGGCCGCGAGATCTGGATCCAGGCGTCCTACAATCCGATTCTGGACGCGGCCGGCCGGCCCGTCCAAGTCATCAAATTCGCTACCGATATCACCGCGATCAAAATCCGCAGCATGGAGGATGCCGGCAAGATTTCCGCCATCGGCCGCGCGCAGGCCGTGATCGAATTCAATCTTGACGGCACGGTCATCACCGCGAACGACAAGTTTCTTGACGTCATCGGTTACGGCCTGGATGACATTCGAGGCAAACATCACAGCATGTTCGTCGTCGAAGCCGAGCGCGACAGCTTGGCCTATCGCGAGTTCTGGGCAAGCCTCAACCGCGGCGACTATCAAGCCGCTGAATACAAACGCGTCGGCAAAAACAACAAGGAAGTCTGGATTCTCGCATCCTACAATCCGATTCTAGACGACACCGGCAAGCCGTTCATGGTCGTGAAATGCGCCACGGATATTACCGCGCAACGGCTCCAGACAGCCAATTGGTCGGGTCAGATCGAGGCGATCGACAAATCGCAGGCAGTAATCGAGTTCAACATGGACGGCACGATCATTTCCGCAAATGCGAATTTCCTCGGCGCGATGGGTTACAGCCTAGCGGACATTCAGGGTCACCATCATCGCATGTTCGTGACGACAACCGAACGCGACGCGCCGGCCTATCGTGAATTTTGGGCAAGCCTCAACCGTGGACAATATCAAGCCGCCGAATACAGACGGGTTGGCAAAGGCGGGAAAGAGGTCTGGATTCAGGCGTCGTACAATCCAATTTTCGATCTCGACGGCAAACCTTTCAAGGTCGTCAAATACGCCACCGACATCACGGCGCAGGTGATTGCCCGCCTCAAGAGCGAGCACGTCAGCGGCATGCTCGAGTCGGTCGCGGCCGGCGCCGAAGAATTGAATGCCTCGGTCCGCGAAATTGCGGTCTCGACCGCGCGATCGAGCGAAATCGCGAACGACGCGGTCAAGTTGGTCGAGGGTGCAGACAATCAGGCCCAGCGATTGACCGCTGCGGCTCAGGCGATGGGCGGAATCGTCCAGCTCATCGGCGACATTACCGGCCAGATCAATTTGCTTGCGCTCAATGCGACCATCGAATCCGCGCGCGCCGGCGAAGCAGGTCGCGGCTTTGCAGTGGTTGCATCCGAGGTGAAGAACCTCGCCAGTCAGGCCAAACAGGCCACCGACCGCATCAGCGGAGAGATCAGCGCGCTGAACGACATTTCAAGCGACGTGGCGCAGGCGCTCAAAAGCGTCAAGATTGCAATCGAAAGCGTCGGTGGCTTCGTGACCGGCACCGCCGCGGCGATCGAGGAGCAAAGCGCGGTGACGCAGGATATGTCCTCGAGTATGCAGCGCGCTGCAGCCGAAGCCTCGAGCATCGGCAGGGCCGCATAGAGCGAACCAGAATTTGTGCTCGCTGCTTAGATCGGTCGGACTTCGATCACGTCGGGCACGAAGTGCTTGAGCAGGTTCTGAATGCCGTGCTGAAGCGTCGCTGTCGATGACGGACAACCGGCGCAGGCACCCTTCATCGCGAGATAGACGATGCCGTCTTTGAAGCCGCGAAAGGTGATATCGCCGCCGTCATTGGCGACCGCCGGGCGGACGCGCGTTTCGATCAAATCTTTAATCTGATCGACGGTCTCGGCGTCGGCCGCATCGAAAAACTCGTTGTCCGTATCGGTGTCCTCGCCATCGACGCTCCCGTCGGCCATCAACGGCGCACCCGACATGTAGTGCTCCATGATCGCGGCCAGGATCGCCGGCTTCATGTGCTGCCACTCGCCATCAGCCTTGGTGACTGTGACGAAATCCGACCCGTAGAACACGCCGCTAACGCCTGGCACGCCGAACAACCTTTCGGCGAGGGGAGATCGCACGGCACTCTCGCGTGCAGTGAATTCCATCGTGCCTGAGTCGAGCACGACGCGCCCGGGAATGAATTTCAACGTGGCGGGATTAGGGGTGGCTTCGGTCTGGATAAACATGGTGGCCTCCGGCGCATCGCCGTTTCAAGGCCGGCGCGATCGGGTGAATGTGCGTTGTGTCTATCAGATGGCAACGGCGCGCGCATGTGGCAAGTCTATTTGCCGTCATGCCAGGTTTCTGCTGCAATAACCTCTCCTGGACGATATCACGACAGCGCGTCGATATCCGCATCGGACAAATTGCCGGGGATCACCGTCACCGGGATCGGAAACATACCGACCGTCTTGGCCATCGTGGTGATGATCGGTCCCGGTCCTTCCGGGCCGGCACTCGCCGCCAACACCAACATTGCGATGTCGGGGTCCTTGTCGATCACATCGAGGACTTCTGCGAGCGAATCGCCCTCGCGTATCACCCGCTCCGGCGTGATTGCGGCGATGCCGTTGGCCCGGCCCGACGCGCGGTCGAGCGCTGCATTGGCGTCATCCTCGGCCTCGGCGCGCATCACTTCGGCAACGCCGAGCCATTGCTGGTTGCGGTCCTCGGTCTCGATCACGCGCAACATGACGACACCTCCGCCGGCACGGATGGCCCAGCGCGCGGCGTAGTAAACCGCACGATCCCATTCCGAGGTGTCGTCGATGATGACGAGGCATTTCGGCTTGTGGCCGGTCTCATAGCTGCGACGCTGTGTGCTCATGGGGTTCCCGTACTGCGTGGCCGCGTCATGCTGCCACGGCACGGAGGTTCACGACAAGCCACGGCTCACCGCTTGCGAACGAAACCCATGATGTCCTTCACCGCTGCCATCGTCTCAGCGGCAATGACACGGGCGCGATCGGCACCGTCGATCAATACTTGATCCACGTAAGCGTCGTCCTGCGACAGCCGTTTCATCTCGGCCGCAATCGGCGCGAGCTTGCTGACGGACAGATCCGCCAGCGCGGTCTTGAAGCCGGAGAACTGCGCACCGCCGAATTGCTTCAGCACGTCGGCCTTCGATGCGTTCGACAACGCCGCATAGATGCCGACCAGATTGTCGGCTTCCGGCCGCGTCTTGAGGCCGTCTTCCTGGGAGGGCAACGCTTCCGGATCGGTCTTGGCCTTGCGGATTTTCTGCGCGATAGCGTCCGCATCGTCGGTGAGGTTGATGCGCGAATTGTCCGACGCATCGGACTTCGACATCTTCTTGGTGCCGTCGCGCAGGCTCATGACGCGCGTCGCAGGGCCGGTGATGACAGGCTCCGGCTGCGGGAAAAACATCGCGTCTTGTTTGTGCGCGGCGATCGACGCCGCGAAGTCGTTGTTGAATTTCTGCGCGATGTCGCGCGCCAGTTCGAGGTGCTGCTTCTGATCTTCGCCGACCGGCACATGCGTCGCGCGATAGACCAGAATGTCCGACGCCATCAGCACCGGATAATCGTACAGCCCGATCGACGCGTTTTCGCGGTCCTTGCCGGCCTTCTCCTTGAATTGGGTCATGCGGTTCAGCCAGCCGAGCCGTGCGACGCAATTGAACACCCAGGCGAGTTCGGCGTGCTCCGCGACCTGACTCTGGTTGAAGATGATGTGTTTCTTCGGGTCGATGCCGCAAGCCAGATAGGCCGACGTCACTTCGCGGATCGCCTTCGTCAGAACTGCCGGGTCCTGCCACACGGTCACGGCGTGCAAATCGACGACGCAATAGATGCAGTCCATCGTGTTCTGGAGATCGATCCACTTGATCATCGCGCCGAGATAATTGCCGAGATGCAGGTTTCCGGTCGGCTGCATGCCGGAGAACACCCGTTGAATAGCCACCATGGTCGGTTCCCGCCGCGCGAAAAAAAGAGTGCCGTCGTTTGCCATGCGGGCTCTAGCGGCGCAAGCGGGTCCGCAGCGAGCGTAGATCGATGACGCCGGTCAGCATCAGCAAAGCAAGATAGATGGCCAGACCACCCGAGATCAGCAGGCCGAGAACGAACGCCTGCCCGAGCGTATGCAGGCCTTCGACAAGCGGCCAAACATATCGCGTCTTGAGCCACAGCAGCGCGCCCATTGTGAGGGCAGCCACCAGGATATAAGGCAGCCGCCGTGTCGCATCGGCGTCGAGCGCCAGACCGAACCTGGCGGCCGCGCGGACGCCGAGCACCAACGCGGTGGTCCAGCCGCCGAGTGCGATCGCTGCAGCGATACCGATCGTCGAATCCGACGCGAGAGCCGCGACGAGCGCGACGGCGAGCCCGCACAACGTCGCGAGCAACGGCGTCATCGTATCTTCTCGTGCGAAAAAAGCCGGTGCCAGAGTTTTCGTCAGCACCTGTGCCGGCAATCCCAGCGTCAGCAAGGCCAAAACCTGCGCAGTCGCAGCCGTATCGTCCGCCATGAAAGCGCCGTGCTCGAACAACACGCGAACGATGGGCTGCGCCAGCACCATCAAACCTAGCGTCGCCGGTAGCGCGAGACCGATGCTCAATTCGACTGCGCGCGACTGCGCATGGATCAGTGCGGCTTTGTCGTCGCCGCGCACCGCCCGCGTCAGTTCCGGTACGAGCACCGTCCCGAGCGCGGTGCCCACGATGCCGAGCGGCAATTCGATCAAGCGATTCGCAAAATACAGCCACGACACCGCAGCGGGCGATCGCGACGCCACGATCGCGCCGGCGACGATCAGCAATTGCGGCCCCGACGACGCGATCATGCCGGGCACGGCCTTGGCGAATAGCGCGCGCATAGGCGCGGCGAAACTAACTTTTAGCGGCGTTGCGATTGCACCCCTGCGCCCCGACACCGCGAGCGTCGCGAGTTGCAACAAACCTGCGATGCCGACGCAGGCAGCAACCACCAGCGCCGCATCCGTCGGTGCCAACGGGTGCAGCAACAAGACCAGCATCACCGCAATAAGAGCCGCGTTGAACAACAAGGGCGAAAAAGCTGTCAGCGCAAAACGATGCTGCGCATTCAGAAGCGCCATCATGACCGTCACCGGTCCGGCAAAGGCCAGATAGGGCAGCATCAACCGCGCGTTATCGACGGCGGATTGCAACGTCGTCGAGCCGACGAAACCTGGCGCGAGCCCGGCGATCACGACCGGCATCGCAATGCCGAGCAGCATAGACGCGGCGACCACCGCAAGGCTGATCGTCCCGAGCACCTGGCCGGCAAATGCGGTTGCAGCGATCAAGCCTTGTTCGTCGCGCACCCGCAACCAAGCGGGCACCAGCGCCGCATTGAGCGCACCCTCGGTACGAAGCCGGCGGATCCCGTTGACCATCTGAAACGCAACCAGAAACGCATCCGCGATCGGG
>JANMAN010000236.1:0-7283 GCA_031359885.1 Tardiphaga sp.
GTCGGCATCGAGCCGCAACGTCACCGCGCTTTTCGGCTGAGCGCCCAACGGCGGGCGGCCGCGCTGGACGATCTTTCCACCGATGCGAATTTCGGCGCGATCCAACATCTCGTCGGTCAATTCCGGCGCGTCGTCGGGATCGATCCACGGTTTACGTTTCGCCACGACCGTCGAGGCGTTTAAGGAGCTTGCGTTCTTCCTTGGCATGACAGTGCCTCATCGAAATGACGTGGCGGTCCGCGCCACGCGGCGTCCAAACGATCAAGACCATTCGGCCATCCAGCCGACCTGCGGTAATGAACCGCGTTTCGCGATAATCGAAGCGATCATCCTCGAAGGTCACGATGTCGTCGCTGCTGAAGACGTTCTCAGCATCGGCAAAATCGAGCTGCCTCTCTAACAAGGCAAACGCTCGCTTTGCTGGATCGAACGTGATCGCCATCGGCTATTATGTGGTTACATAATTAGCGGCGTCAATGACAAAATGGAGAATGGAGAAACGCTTTACCCCTGATCAAGCCCGTACAGCGTATGCAGCGTGCGCACCGCCAGCTCGGTATAGGCGGCGTCGATCAGCACCGAGAATTTGATCTCGGACGTGGTGATGGCGCGGATGTTGATCTTGCGCTCGGACAATGCCTGAAATGCCTGCGCCGCAACGCCGGCATGGCTGCGCATGCCCGAGCCGATCACCGAGACCTTGGCGACGTCGGTGGCGCTGTCGAAGCGCGCGTAACCGATCGTGTCCTTCGCGGCCACGATCGTCTCTCTGGCGCGTGCATAGTCGGACGCCGGCACCGTGAACGTCAGGTCCGTCGTCTTGCCGTCTTCCGAAACGTTCTGCACGATCATATCGACGTTGATGTTGGCGTCCGCGAGCGGCCCGAAGATCGACGCCGCGACGCCGGGTTTGTCCTCGATCCGGCGCACCGAAATCTGCGCCTCGTCCTTGGAGAAAGCGATGCCGGTGACGACGTGGTTTTCCATGATTTCCTCTTCGCTGCAGATCAGCGTGCCCGGCGGAGTGCCGTGCGGATCGATATCCTCTGGCTTGTCGAAGCTCGACCGAACGAAGATCGGCATGTTGTGGACCATGCCGAGTTCGACCGAGCGGACTTGAAGCACCTTGGCGCCCTGCGAGGCCAATTCGAACATGTCCTCGAAGGCGATCTTGTCGAGCCGGCGCGCTTTCGGCACCACGCGCGGATCCGTCGTATAGACGCCATCGACGTCGGTGTAGATGTCGCAGCGGTCGGCGCGGATCGCAGCCGCGATCGCAACCGCCGACGTATCGGAACCGCCGCGACCGAGCGTGGTGATGCGTCCGGTCTCGACATGGATGCCTTGGAAGCCCGCGATGACGGCGACCTCTTTGCGCTCGGCGAAGCGCGCGATCAGTTCGGACCCGTCGATGTCGAGAATGCGCGCCGAGGCATGGGCGTCGCTGGTCTTGATCGGGATCTGCCAGCCCTGCCAGGAGCGGGCTTGAATGCCTTCCTTCTGCAACGCGATCGCCAGAAGCCCGGCCGTCACCTGCTCGCCCGAGGCGACCACCGCGTCGTATTCGCGGGCGTCGTGCATCGGCGAGGCGTCGGCGCACCATCCCACCAGCTCGTTGGTTTTGCCGGACATCGCCGAGACCACGACGGCCACATCGTGGCCGGCATCGACCTCGCGCTTGACGTGACTCGCGACGTTGCGAATGCGATCCAGATTGGCGACGGACGTGCCGCCGAATTTCATGACGAGACGGCCCATAACGACTGGTGCATTCCTTGAGGCGAACGAGATATGATATCTGGACAGCTTGGCGCCGGTTGCGCGAGGCGCGTCCGATATAGCGGCGTGGTCAAAGACAGGCAAGTTACGTTAAGAGGCGTGCAACAGGCTGAGCAAGGGAAGATATGGCGCGTTACATCGACGATATTCTGCAACCCGGTGAAAAGGTGCTGTATTCGACCAATGCGCACTGGATCTTCCATCTGCCGGGGATCGTCGGCTGGATCCTCGCAGTGGGTTTTCTGGTGCTGACCCGGTTCGTGCTGGATGAAAGCCTCATTCTGGTCTGCCTGGCGGCGTCCGGTTTGAGCGCGCTGGTCGCTTTGTATTTCACGCTGCGGGCGTGGTTTCACCGCTGGACCACCGAAACCGACGTGACCAATCTGCGGGTCGTTCACAAGACCGGCTTCATCACGCGGCGCACCTTCGAGATCAGCATCGACAAGGTCGCAAGCGTGAATGTGTATCAAAGCATCATGGGACGCATCTTGAATTACGGCGACGTCACCATAGAAACCATGGGCGAGGCAGAAGAGACCATCAAAACCATCGCCGCGCCGCTGCGCTTCCGCAGCACCATTACGGCGCGTTAGGACCGGCACATCATGGCAACGCAAACCAGCACCCAGACCACCGTCGATCCCAAAGGGTCAACGACTGTTGATCCCGCCGAGATCGCGAAGTTCTCGAAACTCTCCGACGAGTGGTGGAATCCCAACGGCAAAATGGCGCCGCTGCACCGGATCAATCCGCTGCGGCTGACCTTCATTCGCGACGCCGCCTGCCGCAAATTCGACCGCAGCGCTAAAAGCCTCGGCTGTCTGTCAGGATTGCGGCTGCTCGATATCGGCTGCGGCGCGGGGCTGTTGTGCGAACCGTTCGCGCGGCTCGGCGCGCAGGTGATCGGCGTCGATCCCGCCGCGAAAAATATCGCCGCCGCGAAACTTCATGCCGACAAGGCGCAGCTCTCGATCGACTATCGCTGCACCACCGTCGAGGACATGGACGTGCGCGAACGCTTCGACATCATTCTGGCGATGGAAGTGATCGAACACGTTTCGGACGTCGGGCTGTTTCTCGATCGCTGCGCGTCGATGCTCAAGCCGGGCGGCATGATGGTGGTCTCGACGCTGAACCGGAACTGGAAGAGTTTCGCACTCGGCATCGTCGCGGCCGAATATGTGCTGCGCTGGCTGCCGCGCGGCACCCATCAATGGGACAAGTTCGTCACGCCCGACGAGTTGGCGCGTCATCTGGAGCGCAACAAGCTCGGCATCACCGATCAGTCCGGCGTGGTCTACAATCCGCTCGGCGATCGCTGGAGTCTGTCCGGCGACATGGACGTGAACTACATGGTGGTCGCGGAAGGCGTCTAAGGCGCAGGCGGGCGGCGCGACGTCCGCCACAGACCCGCATTGCGGCCGGCGATGGCCCAATAGAGCAATCCGCCGACGATCCCCGCGCCGGTCATCACTTCGAGATGCCGGCGCACGATGCCGTCGAAGCGCCACGCATTCGTGTCGAACGGCACCAGCCCGAGATAGCAGGCGAGCCCGACCACGCCGCCGCCGATCGCGTAAGCGAGCACGCTGCGGATCGAAAACGCTTCCGTCACCAGCACGACGATCAAAGCGGGCAGCAACGCGAATCCCGATACGAAGATGAAGCCGAAGCCGAGCACTAGATTGAACGCGCTTGTGTCGATCGTTCCAATGTCGAGCGCGCTTAATTCAGGAAATAAAACAGCACCGATGACAATCGTCGTCGAGGCTATGGTTGCCGCGATGAACCCGAATAGAATTGCGAACAGCCGGCCGATTAGGTGCATGTTTGCTTTCTTGTCCCTCCTCGCTCTTGCGGGGAGGGTGGCGCGGCCGAAGGCCGTGTCGGGTGGGGTGCTGAAACCGCGAGCGTAAGACCCCACCCCGGTCTTCGCTTCGCTCTGACCGACCCTCCCCACGCAAGAGCGGGGGAGGGAAAGCTCAATCCGTCATCGCCATTGCGCGCAGCGCCTCGCGTTCGCGCGCGGACAACTTTTCGGTCTCGGATTTCAACTGCCCGCAGGCCGCGAGAATGTCGCGCCCGCGCGGCGTTCGCACCGGCGACGAATAGCCGGCGTTAAAAATATACTCCGAAAATTTTTCGATCTGATCCCAGTCCGAGCATTCGTACTTCGTACCGGGCCAGGGATTGAACGGAATGAGATTGATCTTGGCGTGGATGCCTTTCAGCATTTTCACCAACAGCTTTGCGTCTTCCAGTGAATCGTTGACGCCCTTCAGCATCACATATTCGAAGGTGATGCGCCGCGCGTTCGACGCACCGGGATAATCGCGACACGCTTGCAGCAAATCCTTCAGTGGATATTTGCGGTTGAGCGGCACCAGTTCGTTGCGCAATTCGTCGCGCACCGCATGCAGCGAGATCGCCAGCATGACGCCGATTTCATCGCCGGTGCGGAAGATGTTGGGCACGACGCCAGACGTCGACAGCGTGATGCGTCGGCGCGAGATGCCGATGCCTTCGTTGTCGGACACGATCAGCAACGCGTCGCGCACCGCTTCGAAATTATACAGCGGCTCGCCCATGCCCATCATCACTACATTGGTGACGAGGCGATTGCCGTTCGGCGTCTCGCGATCGATCCAGTCGCCCAGCCGATCGCGCGCGACCATGATCTGGCCGACGATTTCGCCGGGCGTGAGATTGCGCACGAGGCGCTGCGTCCCGGTATGGCAGAACGAGCAGGTCAGCGTGCAGCCGACCTGAGACGAGACGCACAGCGTACCGCGATCGGTTTCCGGAATGTAGACGCACTCGACCTCGTGCGCCTTCTCGCCGACGCCGCCCGGCAGTCGCAACAGCCATTTGCGCGTGCCGTCGTTGGAGATTTGCTCGGCAACGACGTCGGGCCGGTCGACCGTGAAATGCTGCGCCAGTTCCTCGCGCATGCCTTTCGAGACGTTGGTCATCGCCTCGAAGGTTTCGGCGCCGCGCACATACATCCAGTGCCAGAGCTGCTGCGCGCGCATCTTGCGCTGACCGGGCTGCACGCCGATGTCGGCGAGCTTCGCCATGATCTCGTCGCGCGACAGCCCGACGAGCGACGGCTTGGCCGGCGGCACGTAGGTCTCAATCGGGGTCTTTTCGAGCGGGGCGATACCGACGCCGGAACGGGCATCAACGGCAACAAGTGTCATAGCGTCACGATCTAATTTCAAGAAGCATGAGAACAACACTCAAATAAGCACTTCAAAGGCTTATTGAAAGGCATTTGCGCATCATCGCCGGCAGCCTGCCCCCTCTCCCGCTTGCGGGGGAGGGTTGGGGTGGGGGCTCTAACGAGCAGTCACGCGTCTTGAGCCGGCGATCTGGTCTCACTTATCTTGCCGGAAGTTCAGAAGCGGTTTCGCTGCTTCCCACTATCAAAATGCCCCCACCCCACCCCTCCCCCGCAAGAGCGGGAGAGGGAGCGCGCAGTGCATATACCTACCGGCAAGTCTGGCCGAGCTTGTCCAGCGCCTGGGCCAGCCCCTTCAGCACGAAGGTATCCGTGGTTTCGGTGCCCTTCGTGGACACGCCCTTGACCGTGGCGTCGGCGGCCTTGCGCATCGCCTCGACCATGCGCTCCTCCTCGGCGGCGTTCTTGATCCAGAGCCCGTCGCCTTGCGTGTACATCGCAAAGGTCGCGCCACCGACAATGAGCGTCGATTCCGAGCCCGGCTTGAGCTGGTAGCCGATCATCACCGAGACCTCGTTGGTGACCTTCTCGGCGGGCCGGGTCGAGACGAAGACATAGGCCGGGTCGCGCGGCCGGTTCGAGGGATTTGTCTTGGACGAGGACGGTTTGGCCAGCGCGAAGCAGACCTTCTTGCCGTTCGGGGTCGCCGTGTAAGCGCCCCAGGTGCCGAACTGCCCGACCAGCGTCGGCTCCGCACCACCGGCCGCACCCGGAGGCGGCGTCGCGGCAGCCTGTTTGGCGGGGGCTGCTTTCGGCGCAGGCGCCGCCTTGCCCTTCGACGGGGTTTGCGCCGAGGCCTCGGACAGGCATCCGCAGGCCAGTGCACCCCCTAGAACGACTGATAAAACTCGGCGCACCGTCATCAGGTTTGGTCCCGTAGAATCATGACCCAAAAGAGGCGGTCTTCCGGGTGATTTGCAATAGCGGCGATTGGCGATTCTGGGAAGGTGGGGACCGTCATCCTGAGGTGCGAGCCGCTCTTTCTTGCGGTGAGCCTCGAAGGATGACAGCACAACGGATCGCCGTCGCCCTTCGAGGCTCGCTGGAAAAGCGCGAGCACCTCAGGGTGACGACACCTACTTCCCCCGCCCCGCCTTTTGCGCGGCCCATTGCGCATCGGTCCAGTGCAGCAAATCCTCCGCTCCGGACGAACGCAGATGCGCGCCGCCGTCCTGCGTCACCATCTCGCCGTTGATGTAGCCGGCCTGATCGGAAATCAGAAAACTCGCCAGATTGGCCAGTTCCAGATGCTCGCCGACGCGACCGAGCGGGTTCAGCGCCGCCGGCCCTTGATCGTTTCCCAGGTCGCGGCCCTCGGGCCTCAACTGCATCGCTGCGCCGGGCGTCGGGAACGGCCCCGGCGCGATGGCGACCAGACGCACGCCCTTCGGCCCCCATTCGACCGCGAGGCTTTTGGTCATCGCCAGCACCCCGGATTTCGCCATCGCCGACGGCACCGTAAAAGCGCGGCCGGTGATCGTCGAGGTCGAGAGGATACTCAGCACGACGCCCTTATGCGACGCCGCGATCCAGCGCTTGCCGGCGGCGAGCGTGCAATACAGCGCACCGTGTAACGTCGGCCCGAGGATCGCATCGGCTGCGCGCGCCGACAGATATTCGCTCTGCGCGATGAAGGTCGCAGCGGCGTTGTTGACGAGCACGTCGATCGGGCGCTGCGCGAACACATCGTCCATCATCGCATCCACCGCCTGCGCATCGCGGATATCGCAGTGTCGCGCGATCACCTCGCGGCCGAAGGTGCCGCGAATCTCGGCAGCGGTCGTCTCGAGCAAATCCAAGCGGCGTCCGCACAGCACGAGGTCCGCGCCCAATTCCGCAAAGCGCCGCGCCATCGATGCGCCGAGCCCCGATCCGCCGCCTGTGATGAGGATGCGTTTTTCCGCGAGGAGGGATTTGTCGAACATGGAATGCTCCGTCGTTTATTTCGATGTCGCTCATCCGGCACTCCTGTCATCCCCGACAAGCGCGCTCTTGCGCGCGCAGAGCGGGGGTCCAGTAAACGCTGGCGGTCGTGATTACTGGTTCACCCGCCTTCGCGGGTGATGACCGGCAGTGCTGGTGGCCACCAAAGCGCATTGTACCCCGCCATCAAATCCGGCATGACACAGGCAATAGATCAAAATCTGGCAACGCGCCGCGAGGAAATGCTCATGAAAGCCATGCTCTGCAATGGATATTGCGGTCCCGACGATCTCGTTCTCACCGAGGTACCCGATCCCGTGGCGGGTCCGGGCGAGGCTGT
>JANMAN010000288.1:0-2591 GCA_031359885.1 Tardiphaga sp.
AATTCTCCAGGCGACTGTCTCCGGCCATCGCCAGTGAGGTAATGCCAGTGCTGTCATGGCAGATGGCAACCCAACCGCTTTCCGAGGTCATGCGCGAAACAATCATTCCTGGCCGCCAATCGATGTCCGACACGCACGGCGAGCTCTATTTCGCGCGATACGACGCGCGCAACCGACTCGTCACCGGCGGCAATGTGATAGGGCTCGGCGACAAGGCGGACCGGCTCCGAACAATGGTAGCTGCTCGACTTAAACGCCTTTGGCCGCAGATCGGCGACGTGAAGTTCGACTACGTCTGGAACGGTTACGTCGGCATGACGACCGACTTTCTGCCGCGCATGCATCGGCTCGGTCCCGATGCCTATGGGTGGACCGGCTGCAATGGCCGCGCCGTGGCGCTCTCGGTCGCGCTCGGCGACGAGTTGTCCAAGGCCGTGCGCGGCATGCCGGAAAGCGAACTGGCGCTGCCGTTTACCGAACCCGTACCGATCGCAGCGCATGGCCTCATGCGCCTGTTTGCGCCCTTCATGCTGATGCTCTATCGCCGCCGCGACGCCAGGGAAATCTGAGACCGGAGCTCGACGACAGTGCGTTTCAGGAAGCATGCGTCGCAGGCCAAGGAGTTTGCGACCTTTGCGAGGCGGGCCGTAAAGGTTACCCGGCGCTCGGCGTCGATTATGATGCGCGCAATTCGGCGGCGAGATGCAGTTGTTGCGCTATCTTTCGACAGCCCAACTTCGAAAATCCCCGCCCGGAATGGAGGCCAGCAGCGCCCTGGTGTAGCCATGCTGCGGGTTTCCGAACACGTCGCCGGCTAAGCCATGCTCGACGACCTCTCCGTCCTTCATCACGGCGACAAGATCGCAGATCTGTGCCGCCACGCGCAGATCGTGCGTTATGAAGACAATTGAAAGTCCGAGCTGCTCGCGCAGCTCCTGGAGCATCTTCAGAACCTGCGCCTGAACCGATACATCGAGCGCGGAAACCGCTTCGTCGGCTACCAGAACATCCGGTCGCAACGCCAAGGCGCGGGCGAGCCCGATGCGTTGACGCTGGCCGCCAGAGAATTCATGCGGCAGCCGATCGATCGCAGACGGATCAAGCCCGACCAATTGGAAGAGCCGCTTGGCGTCCGCCATCGCTTCCGCACGCGGCGTTCCATGAACGATGGGTCCTTGCGCCACCAGATCGCCTGCCTTGCGTCGTGGGTTCAGCGAAGCGAACGGATCCTGGAAAACCATCTGAATATGGCGTGTCTCGCGCCGCACTTCCTCGCGTGACAGCTTCGCCCAATCCTTGCCCTCGAGCACGATCGCGCCCGTGTCCGGATCGATCAGACGGACGATGCAGCGGGCCAGCGTCGATTTGCCCGAACCGGACTCGCCCACAATTCCAATCGTCGCGCCGCGCGGCAATTTGAGAGAGACCGATCTGAGGGCCTGCGTCACGCGCGCCCCGCGACCGAAGAAGCCGCCGTTGCGATAGGTTTTCGAAACGTTGTCGATCTCGAGAATGATGTCGTCCGAGAGCTTTCGTGCTGGAGGCGCCGTCAGAGGCGGCACGGCAGCGATGAGCTGCCGCGTATATGGATGCTGCGGGTCGGACAGCACGTTTCTGACGGTTCCTTGTTCGACGACAGCGCCATGTTGCATCACCACGACCCGATCGGCGATCTCGGCGACGACACCGAAATCGTGCGTGATGAACAAAACAGCCGTCCTCTTTCGAATTTGCAGTTCGCGGACGAGCTTCAGGATCTGGGCCTGCGTGGTGACGTCGAGTGCCGTTGTCGGTTCGTCTGCGATCAGGAGTCGTGGATCGAGCGCGAGGGCCATCGCGATCATGGCTCGCTGTCGTTGTCCGCCTGAGAGTTCGTGCGGATACGCGCGCGCCGCCTGGGACGGATCTGGGATCCGCACGTCCTGCAGGAGCGTCTGCACGCGCGCCACGGTTTCGGCCTTGGAGAGACCGGTGTGGATTGAAAACATCTCACCGATCTGGTCGCCGATGGTGCGCAGCGGATTGAGCGCAGTCATCGGCTCCTGAAAGATCATCGCAATGCCCGCGCCGCGAACTTTGCGCATGTCGGAGGATGTGGCGCGGGCGAGGTCTTTACCCTCGAAAACCACGCGGCCGCCGTCGATGAAGACGTCGTTCGGAAGCAGCTGCATCACGGCATTGGCCATGATGGACTTGCCGGAGCCGGATTCGCCGACCACGCAGACGATCTCGTTAGCAGCTACCGTGAGCGAAACGTTTTCCAACGCATGCGTCCGGTCCCCACCCTTGGGTAAACGCACGCTCAATTCGTCGATCGTCAGGATCGCCTCGTCGGTCGCGCTCATCGGCTTTTCAGCCGTGGATTGAGCGCGTCGTTCAGGCCCTGGCCGACCAGCGAGACCGCGAGCACGGTGACGAGAATGGCAATGCCGGGGATCGCCGAGACGTACCACTGCACCCGCAGCACGTCGCGGCCGAGCCCAATGAGGTTACCCCAGGAGGGGACATTGGGATCGGACAGCCGCAGGAAGGCGAGCGCGCTTTCCAGCAGGATCGCGACCGCCATCACGACGCTGGCGTAGACGATGACC
>JANMAN010000294.1:0-1534 GCA_031359885.1 Tardiphaga sp.
GGGATCGGCGATCGCATCGAGCCCGATGCGATGCACCGACGCCACCTCGTCCGGATTGGGTCTGAGATCGAGAGAGTTCTCGGCCCAGACCACGACCGGCGTGATGAGATAGCCGGACCGCGTCGGATAATCGTCGAGCACGCCCAGCACATCGTCCACGTCCGGCCGCAGGCCGAGTTCCTCGTGCATTTCGCGGAGCGCCGCTTCGATCGCGGTTTCGCCGGGATCGCAACGGCCGCCGGGAAACGCCCATTGGCTGCTATGCGCGCGCAGGCTCGACGCGCGCAGCGTCAACAGCATCGCTGTGCCGCCGGATCCGTCATCGACCAGCGCGATCGCGACCGCGGCGTGCTTCAGATCGGCGTCATGGCCCGCCGCGGCCACGCGCGTAAACGCGGCGCAGCGGGCAGCGATGGCACGTCGACTCGTGGCGTCGAAGGGCGGGTTCATCGAGATTGCTTACACAAAGCCGCCGCGAGCGAACATCCGCTCTCTTTACAATGGCGCGTGGATCGTCGAATCAACCGCGGCAACGGGAACCCAAGCGATGGCCGACGCGGCACATGCAAAATTAACGGCAGACGGCTGGACCGTCATGGACGATGACGGCTTCATCAATCTGATCGGGCCGCTATGGCATCGCCCTGTCGGCGATCTGCTCGAATATGCGATCGTCGGGCAGGACAAACATCGCAACCGTCGTGGCGTCGTGCAAGGCGGCGTCTTGATGACGATGGCGGACCGCACCTGCGGGATGACGGCGCGTCATGTTTCCAAGGCCGAAAGTCTCGCGACCGTGCAATTTGATACGCATTTCATCGATGCGACTCAGATCGGCGATGTGATGGTGTCGCGACCGCGCGCCGTTCGCGTGACCAAGAGTCTGATTTACATGACGACCGACATTTCGGTCGGTTCGCGCATCGTCACGACGTCCGTCGGCGTGTTCAAGATCGTGCGAAAACCGGTCGCTACGCTGCAGTCTGTCGATTAGTTTCAAAACGATATGCGCCGTATGGCCGCACCGATGGAACTTTACGAGACGTTTTGGAACTCGAGTTCCCGATTCAAAAAAGCACTGCGGCGCAGGCATTTCTTAGACGTCGATGATCGACGTCCTCAATGTTTAACGCTTCGTTAAAACAATCGCACAGAGTTGCATTCGAGTTGTGGCAGGAAAGGCACAGCCAAGTTCAGGCAAACGTGGTGTCTCTCGATCACTAACGAATTTTGATTTGGAGAATGTCATGAAGAACTTTCTGCTCACCACCGTGGCGTTGTCCACGCTGGCTCTCGTCGCCCCCGCTGTGGCCGCCGATATGGCCGCGCGTCCTTACACCAAGGCACCGGCGATGATCCCCGCCCCGATCTACAACTGGACCGGCTTCTACATCGGCGGCAACGCTGGCTACGGTTTCAGCGATCGCGACACCATCACGACGACGGGCCAGGTCGGTGCTAACGTTTTGAACGTGACCGGCGGCGCGCGTCCCGGTTCGGTCAACCTCAACCGTGACGGTTTCGTCGGCGGCGG
>JANMAN010000300.1:0-1676 GCA_031359885.1 Tardiphaga sp.
CGTTCGACGAACGCGTCGGCCTCACCGGCATCGTGCTGACGCGCGTCGACGGCGACGGCCGCGGCGGTGCGGCGCTGTCGATGCGTCAGGTCACCGGCAAGCCGATCAAGCTGATCGGCACGGGCGAAAAGACCGACGCGCTGGAAGACTTCCATCCGTCGCGGATCGCCGGCCGCATTCTCGGCATGGGCGACGTGGTGTCGCTGGTGGAGAAGGCCGCCGCCAATATCGATGCGGAAAAGGCCGCGCGCACCGCCGAGAAGATGCGCAAGGGTCAGTTCGACCTTTCCGACATGCGCGATCAACTCACGCAGATGTCCAACATGGGCGGCCTCTCCGGGCTGATGGGCATGATGCCCGGCATCGCCAAGATGAAGAACCAGATTGCTTCGGCAGGTCTCGACGACCGGGTGCTGAAGCGGCAGGTCGCGGTCATCGATTCGATGACCCGGCAGGAGCGCAAGAACCCCGACATCCTCAAGGCTAGCCGCAAAAAGCGCATCGCCGCAGGCTGCGGCCTCAAGGTCGAGGAGGTCAACAAGCTCCTCAAGATGCATCGCAACATGGCCGACATGATGAAGGCCATGGGCGGCAAGGCCGGCAAGCGCGGTCCGCTCGCCGGCATGGCGCAGGCGATGGGCTTCGGTGGCGGCGGTCCGTCGCCGGACGAAATCAAGGCGATGACCGAGAAGCTGCAATCCGGCGGCGGTTTGCCGCAACTGCCGAAAGACATGCCGACCGCGCTGCGCAACGCGCCGAATTTGCCGGGTCTTGGCGGTGGCGGGCGTCCGAGCCTGCCAGGACTCGGCGGGTTTCCCGGATTCGGGAAGAAGAAATGATCATGCTTTGCAACAGGCCCTGCCGTCACCCCCGCCACCGGGTCTCGCCTTCGGCGAGCCCGATGACAGGCTCCAGCGGGGGCCCAGGACGCCGCGAGGTTTGCGTTCGATCGCAACGCTTCGGAATACTGAATCCCCGCCTTCGCGGGGATGACGGTTTCCGTTGATTTCAAATTCACTCAACAACTCAACACCCTCAGGAGAACATCATGTCCGTCGTCATCCGCCTCGCCCGCGCGGGCACCAAAAAGCGTCCGGTCTATCACGTCGTCGTCGCCGACTCGCGCTTTCCCCGCGACGGCCGTTTCATCGAGCGTCTCGGCTATTTCAATCCGCTGCTGCCGAAGGACAACGAGACCCGCCTCAAGCTCGACATGGACAAGGTGAAGGCCTGGCTCGCCAAGGGCGCGCAGCCGTCCGACCGCGTGTCGCGCTTCCTCGACGCCGCCGGCGTCCAGAAGCGTGAAGTCCGCAACAATCCGGAAAAGGCCGTGCCGCGCAAGGAGCGCAAGGCCGCCGCCGAAGCCGCCGCGAAGAAGTAAGCGCGGCAGCGGGTGTCGCAGAAGCCGCAGATTTGCATCGCGCGGATCGGCGCGCCGCATGGCGTGCGCGGCGCGGTCAAGCTGTGGTCTTTCACCGACGACCCGATGGCGGTCTGCGATTACGGTCCGCTGACGACCAAGGACGGTGCGCGTTCGTTTGAAATCGCGGATGCGCGCGTCGCGAAGGATCATCTGGTGGCGACGCTGAAGGGCGTCGCCGACCGCGACGCCGCCGCGCGCCTGAACGGCATCGAACTCTACGTTGCACGCGAAAAATTGCCGCCGACCGATGACG
>JANMAN010000336.1:0-2732 GCA_031359885.1 Tardiphaga sp.
GCCGCCAACTGAACTGACGGTAGATGAGCAGACCAGCCGCCAAGGCGTAGACGATGCCGATCGTCGAGACTTCCGTGGCGGTCGCGACCCCCTCGACGACGGCGGCGCGGATCACGAACGGCAGCGCCAATGCGGGCAGGGCGATGATGAAGGCCCTGCCGATCTCGCCGCGCGTCGCGCGTTTGACGGCACTGAGATCTTCGTCGCGGTAACGCCACCACACCAAGGCCGACAGCGTCAGCGCCAACACCACACCCGGCAGCAAGCCGCCGGTGAACAGCGCCGAGATCGAGACGCCGGTGACGGAGCCGATCGTAATCAGGACCAGGCTCGGCGGAATGGTTTCGGTCTGAGCGCCTGTCGCGGAGAGAAGGGCAACCAGATCGCCCGGCTTCGCGCCGCGCTGCTTCATCTCGGGAAACAGCACGGGCGCGACGGCCGCCATATCGGCCGCCTTGGAGCCGGAAATGCCGGACACCAGATACATCGCGCCGACCAGAACGTAATGCAGGCCGCCACGGACGTGGCCGAGCAGGCTGGCGAGAAAGGCGACCATCGCCCGCGCCATGCCAGTCATCTCGATCAGCAGGCCCAAAAACACGAACAGCGGCACCGACAACAAAATGAGGTGGCTCATGCCCTCGTCCATGCGGCCGACCAGCACCATCGTCGGCGTGCTGGTCGTGAGCGCGAGGTAGCCGTAAATGGCGAGCCCGAATGCGAAGGCGATCGGCACGCCGGCAAAGACGCAAAAGCCGACGACGCCGACGAAGAAGATGATGAGGTTGAGATTGCCGAGCGGCTTCAGCGACGGGCCGATCATCCAGAACAAACCGGCGATCGCGAGCACCGTGAAGAGGGCGCCGCCGACCATTCTGAAGTCGCCGGCTTTGGCGAGGCGCAACAGCGCGAACAGGCACATCAGGCCGACGCCGACCGGCAAAGCCGCCGCGCGCCAGGTGTTGGCGATCTGCAGCGCCGGCGTGGTGATGTAGCTTTCCTCGTAGGCGTATTCGGCCGCCGGCCAAGCAATCATCAAAAGAAACAGCAGCGCCGCCACGGTCGCAACCGTATCCAGAAACGCACGCCGGACCGGCGGCTGGGCCGCGACGATCGCCGTCATTCGCATATGCTCGCCGCGACGAAACGCGACGGCGGCACCGAGCATCGCCAGCCACAGAAACAGGATCGACGCCAATTCGTCGGACCAGATCAGCGGCTGGTGCAGCCCATAACGGGCCACGACCCCGATGAACAGGATGACGATCTCGGCAACGACGAGCAGCGCCGCTGGTAGTTCAACCATCGCGCCGAGCCATTGCTCGACCTGAGCGATGATGGTCTGCCGGCGCGTGAACGCCGGCAGTTCGACGCCATCAGGCGCATGCGATAATTCTGCGTGCGCCATCGCTGTTGTTACGCCAGTTTGCCGACGGACTTCTCGAGCAGCGCCCACGCCTGCTCGCCATATTTGCCCTTCCACTCGGAGTAGAATCCGGCGGAGCGAAGCTTCTCGCGGAACGGCGCGACTTCGGGCTGATTGAAGGTAAGACCTTTGCCGGCCAGATCCTGACGAACCGTGGCATTGAGCGCGGCGGTGTCCGTGCGCTCTTTGACGGCAGCGGCATTGATGTTTTTCGCAACGATATCGCGGACATCGGCCGGGATCTTCTCCCAGGCACGACGGTTGGCCAGGAACCAAAAGCCGTCCCACATATGGTTCGTCAGCGAGCAGTATTTCTGCACTTCGTAGAGCTTCGCGGTCGAGATCAGCGCCAGCGGATTTTCCTGGCCTTCGACGATTTTTGTCTGCAGTGCCGAATAGACTTCGCTGAAATTGATGGAGGCGGGTGCCGCATCGAACGCTTTGTACATCGAGGTCCACAATGGCGAGACTGGTACGCGGATCTTGAAGCCCTTGAGGTCGTCCGGGCCGTTGATCGCTCTGGTCGACGACGTCGTCTGGCGGAAGCCGTTGTCCCAGATTTTGTCCATGACGACCAAGTTTGCCTTGGTGATCTCGCCGCGCACATAGGCACCGAGATCGCCGTCCATAGCCTTCCAGACCGTGTCGTAATCCGGGAACGCGAAGCCGATGCCGTTAATCGACGCCGCCGGCACCAAGGTCGCGAGGATCAGGCCGGACAGCGTGAAGAACTCGACGCCGCCTGAGCGAATTTGGCTGAGCATGTCGGTGTCGGAGCCGAGCTGGCTCGACGGAAACACCTGCAAGTCAAACCGACCGTTGGTTTCGGCCTTGATCGCCGCCGACATCTCACGCGCGCGAACGTTCAGCGGATGCGTGTCCGGCAGGTTGTTGGCATATTTGTAAGTGAACTCGGCCTGCTGCGCGCGGGCTACGACCGGCATGCCGACGCCGCCGAGAAGTGATGCTGCGGCCGATGCTTTCAGCACGGTTCGACGTGATACGCTCATATGATTGCCTCCCAAATTTTGTTTTTCTGCGCGCACCATAGTGAGCGATGAGCGGCCGGTCACCATCCGAACGTTGCAGCGGCGATGTTTTCCTACGCGCTGCAAGTCGTTGACGGGAGATCGTAGGCGCTCATGGACGGAAGCCGTTGGCGACCACAGCAACCTAGATCGACCGACCTAACTCTCACTACCATTTATATTCCATAATATACCTTATGCGAATTAGAGGTGTGAGCGTTTCCCGTGGATATGTGCCGGCCGCCGTGATCGATCGTCACTCGCCTCTCACCGGCTGA
>JANMAN010000374.1:0-2129 GCA_031359885.1 Tardiphaga sp.
GCGCTGGCCGATGCCGGATTTCGTGTCGTCGCGCCTGATATGCGCGGCTTCGGCCAGACCACTTCGCCGGACGATCCGAGCGCCTTCGGCATTTTCGACATGGTCGGTGACATGGTCGCGCTGGTGTCTGCGCTCGGCGAAAAGCAGGCTGCGATCGTCGGCCATGATTGGGGTGCGCCGGTTGCGTGGCACGCCGCGATGTTCCGGCCTGACGTGTTCACCGCCGTCGCGGGCCTCAGCGTGCCGCCGCCGTTGCGCGGGCGTGGCAGACCGATGGAGACGCTGCGCAAGGACGGCATTACCAATTTCTACTGGCAGTATTTTCAGCAGCCGGGCGTCGCCGAGGCCGAATTCGAGCGCGATGTCGATGTCACGATGCGTGCGATTTTTTCTGGCGGCTTCTCAGGTCAAGACCGCTCGCTGTTCGTCGAAGAGGGTCTGGGCTTTCTCGGCGATTTCTCGATGGCGCGCCCGCTGCCGGACTGGATGACGGAGGACGAGCTCGCGGAGTTCGTGGCGGCTTATACTGCGTCGGGCTTCCGTGGCGGCTTGAACTGGTATCGCAACATCGACCGCAATTGGGATCAGACCGCGCCGTGGCAGGGCGCGCAAATCCATCAGCCGTCGCTGTTCATTGCCGGTTCGCAGGACACGGTCATCACCGGATTGATCGGCAAAAAGCGGGTCGGCGCCATGGAGCGCGTGCTCACCGATCTCAAAGCCAAGATCATCATCGACGGCGCCGGCCATTGGGTTCAGCAGGAGCGCGCCGACGAGGTGAACGCGGCGTTAATCGCATTCTTGACGAAGAACGTTCCTCAGTAAAGCCCGCGACCGCCGAGGACGTCCGCGCTGCCGCGTGGATCGCCGGACATGTAGGCCGCCACCGAGCGCGCGGACGGTGTCGCATCCGCCTCCGTCTCATACGAGACCGAACGCGGGTTATACGGCACGGCGCGGCCGTAACGCGCCCTGCCCGATGCGGACATCTCGGACGTCGCATTGATCGACGCGACATCGGCCGACGTGTTCCCGAGCGAATAGGGCCGTCCTTCCGGCATCGGCACGTCGCCGCGCGCGACACGGCTCGGTTGCGGAATATTTGGCTGCGGAATATCCGGGACGAACGATGGACCGGCAGCGACGCGAACGGTCGATGGCGACGGCGCGGGTTCGTTGGTCCGCAATGTCGCGATTAATTGCCGGTCGTCGGAGCCTTCCAGCGGCGCGCGCCCGACATATTCGACGCGGACCTGGGCAATGCCGAATTGTTTGAAGTCGAGCAGCGTCGCGGCGCGGTTGGAAACGTCGATCACGCGATTTCCGTGATACGGCCCGCGATCGTTGACGCGCACGATGAGCGACTTGCCGTTCTTCATGTTTGTGACACGTGCGTAACTCGGAATCGGCATTGTCGGATGCGCGGCTGTGAGCGAGGTCATGTCGAAGACCTCGCCATTGGCGGTCAGGCGGCCATGAAAGTCGTCGCCATACCAGGATGCCAAGCCTTCGGCGCGGTAGCGGGTGTTTTCCTCGGGCACATAAACCCGTCCGGCTACGGTGTAGGGCTTGCCGACCCGGTAGGTGCCACCGCCCCGTGGGACGGGCTCGCCGAACCCGACGACGCGCGGGCTCGATGACACGCCGTATTTCGGATCGACGCGGCTGGATAATTTGTCCGAGGAGGCGCAATTCGCCAAAATAAGGCAGGCACCGGCGGCGGCAAACGCGCGCGCAGCGGTGTTCGCCTGCTGTGACAACTGCATTCCCATGCGCCCCGCATCCACATTCACGGACATTCGCCTCACCCCGAGCGAATGGCCGGTCATCTTGGTACCGCCCACATCGGTACCAAGATGTGAATATATCAAAGCTCAAAGGCGGCGGAAATACGGTGCTGGCGATTATGGTTAATCGATCGTAAATGGCGCCTTGTACGAGGCGTGCGGCAATGGCGGGTTGCGTTGCAATCGCAAAGGCCTCGCCCCACATCAGGTGTCTCAATGCAACCGCCGAGACCCTGATGCAGCAAGCTTGTCCCGTCGCCTTCGACAACACCTATGCCGGCTTGCCCGAGCGCTTCTATGCGCGAATCGCACCGACACCGGTCGCATCGCCCCGGCTGATCG
>JANMAN010000221.1:0-2182 GCA_031359885.1 Tardiphaga sp.
CGGTGACCGGCATTGGCCATCAACTGGCGGTCGCGCAGGAGCTATTCTCGGTCGCCGACGTGTTCGCCTGGACGCTTGTTCTGGTCGCGCTCTTGTTCCTGCTCGAAGCGCTGGTGGCGCGGGTTGAGACCCGCCTGTTGCGATGGCGCACATGAGCGGCCCCCCGCCGATCGAGGCGCGCGGATTGCGCAAGGTGTTCCACCAGACCACCACCGGCCAGGCGGTGGTCGCGATCGAACGGCTCGACTTGAGCATTGCGCCGCGCGAGGTGGTGGCGATCGTCGGCCAGACCGGCTGCGGAAAATCGACGCTGTTCGATCTGCTGATCGGGCTGGAGCGTCCGACACATGGCCGCATCGCGATCGGCGGACAGACGCCCTATGACGACTTCGACGCGTTTCGCGGGCGCATCGCGACGATCTTTCAACAAGACCGCCTGCTGCCGTGGCGCTCGAGCCTGGACAATGTGCGGCTGCCGCTCGAACTGATCGGCGTCGCGGAAGACGTGCAGCGCGAGCGCGCGATGGGTTGGCTGACGCGGCTCGGGCTTGCGGCTTTTGCGGACGCTTTCCCACGCGAACTGTCCGGCGGCATGCGGCAGCGCGTTGCGATCGCCCGCGCCTTCGCCGTGCAGCCGCAAATCCTGCTTGCGGACGAATCCTTCAGCGCGCTCGATGAAGTGACGGCGAGCGATTTACGCAACACCTTCGTGGCGCTGGCGCGCGAATTCAATGCGACCGCGATCCTGATCACGCATCAATTGGAAGAGGCGATGGCGGTCGGCGACCGCATCGTCGTGTTCGGCAAATCCGCGGCGTTGCTGGCGGATATCCGGATGACGGACTGGCCTATTACTGAGCGCGCGACTTTGCGCGAGGCGATCCAGGCGACGTTGCAGGGCAATCGCATGGATACGCGGTTGGGGAGGTGACGCCGTCTTTGCGAGGAGTATCTGACGCCGCTCATTCCCACGAAAGCGGGAATCCAGTCTTTCTCAAAGACAGCTCTGAGGCTGGCCAGAAGTCCGACGAAACGGGGTATTTTTGCGTTCGTCATTGCGAACCAATGCAAC
This sequence comes from Tardiphaga sp., assembly GCA_031359885.1. Lineage (GTDB taxonomy): Bacteria > Pseudomonadota > Alphaproteobacteria > Rhizobiales > Xanthobacteraceae > Tardiphaga. The sequence goes on from JANMAN010000221.1 coordinate 1,073, forward strand.
GTCGGTGATTTCGCCGACGTTGCATTGAGCGAAGCAATCCAGTTCTTTCTGCCAGAAGACTGGATTGCTTCGTCGCAAGGGCTCCTCGCAATGACGAACTCAGACGCCTCATTTTATCGAAGTCATTTCCGGCCAAAACCTTCTGGATACCCGCTTGTGCGGGTATGAGCGGCAATGATCGCCCCTACCCCGCAATCGCTTTCGCTGCATTGCCCATCGCCTCGACGGAGGCATCGCCGGTATCGGTGAAACAGAGAATCCGGCACGGGCAGGATTCCAGCCCGTCATAGCGCCACGGAAACGCGCCGATGAGACAGCGCTGGTTCAGCATCAATTCGATGTCGCCGCCGATATTCTCCGCGTGCAGCAGGCCTTCTTGAAACGCGTAATTGTGAAACGGAAACATATCGGCCGTGACATGCCGGCCCGAGAGCTTGTGGTTGTATTCGAACGTGCCGAAGAACTCCGCCGGGGTTTTGCCGTGCTTCTTCGTGAATTGCGCCGCGATGTCCGGGCGCATGTTGCGAATGGAGGTGTTCATCGCATGGTCGCAAGAACCGGTGTCCATGCCGAACCATTTGATCTTTTTTTTCAGCATCCAGTGCAGCGTGTCGAGGTTCGGACCGGGGTGATAGCAAAAATATTTCACAAGATCCTGCTGCGCCTGGCCTTCGTAATATTTGTGCCAGCCCGTATGTAAAATCAGGATGTCGCCTTCGCGGATGTCCGCGCCGGATTGTTCGATCACCTCAGGCGTGATGACAGTCCAGTCGTCGCATTTGTCCGAGATATCGACCACGACGCCCCGGTTGAACAAATAATCCATCGGCAAAGACGCCATGTCGCCTTTGCGGCCGTCAGTGGCGTGCATCGCGCCGTCGAAATGCGTACCGGCATGCAATGCCGTCTCGATCCGCTGCGCCACGATCATCTGCGTCTGCAAGTTTTGCGCGTAATACATCTTGTTGCCGGCATAGCCGACCCAGCCCGGCGTATGGATGTTCATCACATGCGAGAGATCGACGACTTTCATAGAATGGTCCTTCAATTCCAGATTTGCATTCGAGTTTGTGTGTCCCGGACGCGGGTGGGGGGGGTTGGGGGTTGGCG
>JANMAN010000403.1:0-1592 GCA_031359885.1 Tardiphaga sp.
CCGCTCGCGAGGTTTGTCGGCTACGCTACTGCAGGGGTCGCGCCCGAGTTGTTCGGGATCGGTCCAGTGCCAGCGATCCGCAAGGTCCTCAAGCTGACGGGGCTGACTCTCGATCAGATCGACGTCATCGAGCTGAATGAAGCGTTCGCCGCGCAGGCGCTGGCCTGCATGAAGGCGCTCGATCTCGATCCCGACAAGGTCAACGTCAACGGCGGCGCGATTGCGCTCGGCCATCCGCTCGGCTGCACCGGCGCCAAGCTGACGGCGACGATTATCAACGAGCTGCACCGCCGCAAGGCGCGCTACGGAATGGTCACGATGTGTGTCGGCGGCGGCATGGGCGCCGCTGGTATTTTCGAGCGGATGTAAGCCGCAGACGGCATAGACACCAGGGCCACAGAAGGCAGAGACAGCTCAGATCAGGAGACTCCAATGGCGAGCGTAGCAAGCGAACAAATCGTAGGGGGCGGCGCGTGGCTGATTGAGGAAACCGATCCGGCCACGGTGATGACACCGGAGAAGATTACCGACGAGCACGTGCTGATTCGCCAGACCGCGACCGAGTTCATCGACGGCGAGGTGGTGCCGCTCAACGATCGCCTCGAACAGAAAGACTGGTCACTGGCTCGGCAGCTGATCAAGAAGTGCGGCGAGCTCGGCTTGCTCGGCACCAACATCCCCGAGGCCTACGGCGGCGTGGACCTCGACAAGATCGCGACGCTGGTCGTCTCCGAGGCGCTCTCGCATCACGCGTCGTTCGGCGCATCGTTCGGCGCGCAGGCCAACCTCACGATCCTGCCGATCTACATGTTCGGCACCGAGGCGCAGAAGCAGAAGTACCTGCCCGGCCTGGTGTCCGGTGAAGTGGTCGGCGCGTATGGCTTGAGCGAGTCCGGCGCTGGTTCCGACGCGCTCGGCGCCAAGACCCGCGCGATCACGCAGCCGGACGGCAGCTTCGTGATCTCCGGCGAGAAGATGTGGATCACCAACGGCGGCTTCGCCGATGTCTACGTGATCTTTGCCAAGGTCGACGGCGAACAATTCACCGCCTTCATCGTCGAGCGCAAGTGGGCCGGTATGTCGAGCGGCAAGGAAGAGCACAAGCTCGGCCTGCACGGCTCGTCGACGACGGCGCTGATCTTCCAGGACGTGAAAGTGCCGGCCGAGAACGTGCTGTCCGAGGTCGGTAAAGGCCACAAGGTCGCATTCAACGTGCTGAACTTCGCGCGCTTCAAGCTCGGCGCAATGTGCGGCGGCGGCGCGATCGGCGCGATCGCCGAAAGCGCGAAGTACGCGGCGAGCCGCCGGCAGTTCGGCCAGGCGATCGCGTCGTTCGGCGCGATCAAGCACAAGATCGGCGAGATGGTGGTGCGCACCTACGCGATCGAGAGTCTGCTGTACCGCACGGCCGGGCTCGTGGACGCGCGCATCGCGGCCACGCCGCACGACGCCACCGACGGATCCGCCGCGCTCGCCGCGTTCGAGGAATACGCCGTCGAAGCGTCGATCGCCAAGGTAGCCGGCAGCGAGACGCTCAACTACGTGCTCGACGAGAACATCCAGATTCACGGCGGTAACGGTTACGTCCACGA
>JANMAN010000432.1:0-2667 GCA_031359885.1 Tardiphaga sp.
TCGGTGCCGCGCGCAAGCTTGGTGCGCGGCGCGAACGGGCAGGACATCGTCTACACGCACACGAGCCCCGAGCGTTTTGTGCCGGTGCCGGTGCGTGTCGAACCGCTCGACGCGGAAAACGTGCTGATCGCATCGGGTCTCGGGGCAGGGGTCCGCGTGGTGACGCAGGGCGCCGAACTGCTCGCGCAGATTCGTTGAGGACCGGAAACGATGTTCAGCTTTCTCGTCACCCACGCGCTTCGCAATCGCATCCTGGTTCTGGTCGCGGCCACGGTTCTCGTGGCGCTCGGCGTGTTCAGCGCCAGCCGTTTGCCTGTCGATGTATTTCCCGACCTCAACAAGCCGACCGTCACTATCATGACCGAGGCCGAAGGGTTCGCGCCGCCGGAGGTCGAACAATTCGTGACGTTCGTGATCGAGACGCAGATGAACGGCGTGCCGGGCGTCAGCCGCGTGCGCTCGGTGTCCGGCGTCGGGCTGTCGATCGTCTATGTCGAGTTCGATTGGGGCAGCGATATCTATCGCAACCGGCAACTTGTGACCGAGCGGCTCGGCCTCGTGCGCAATCAATTGCCGGCGAATGTCACGCCGCAGCTCGGCCCAGTGAGTTCGCTGATGGGGCAGATCCTGCTGGTCGGCGTGACCAGCGACACGGCTTCGCCGATGGAATTGCGCGAGACCGCCGATTTCGTGATCCGACCGCGGTTGTTGTCGATCCCCGGCGTCGCGCAAGTGATTCCGATCGGCGGCGAGGTGCGGCAGTATCGCGTGTCGCCGCATCCGCCGGCGCTGCGCAATCTCGGCGTGAGTTACGACCAGATCGAGCGCGGCCTCGCACAGTTCGGCGTCAACGCCGGCGGCGGATTCACCGATCAGCATTCGCGCGAATATGTCATCCGCAATATCGGCCGCACCACCAGCCTCGAGGATTTGCGCGGCCTCGCCATCGCGCAGGTGAACGGAACGCCGGTCTATCTGCGACAGGTGGCGACCGTCGAATTCGCGCCGCGCGTCAAACGCGGCGATGCCGGCGTCATGGGCAAGCCGGCGGTGATCGTCTCGGTCGAGAAGCAGCCGGCGGTCGATACGATCAAGCTGACGCGCGAGATCGAACGCACGCTGCAAGAGATGGCCTCGTCGCTGCCGAAGGGAGTCAAGGCCGACCAGCTCGTCTTCAGGCAGGCGAACTTCATCGAATCCTCGATCGGCAATGTCGAGCGCGTACTGGTCGAAGCGGGTATCGTCGTGGCGATCGTGCTGTTTCTGTTTTTGATGAATTGGCGCACGACGCTGATCTCGCTGACTGCGATTCCGGTTTCGATCCTGACCACTGCCGTCGTGTTTTACGCTTTCGGGCTCGGCATCAACACGATGACGCTCGGCGGCATCGCCATCGCGATCGGCGAGTTGGTCGACGACGCCGTGGTCGACGTGGAAAATATCTATCGGCGGCTACGCGAGAACCGCGCGGAGGCGTCGCCACGCCCGGCGATCGACGTGATCATCGCGGCCTCGCAGGAAGTCCGTTCCGGGATCGTCTATGCGACGGCGATCGTCGTGTTGGTCTTCCTGCCGTTGTTCGCATTGTCCGGCATCGAGGGCCGGCTGTTCGCGCCGCTCGGCATCGCTTACATCGTCGCGATCTTGGCGAGCCTCGTCGTGTCGATCACGCTGACGCCCGTGATGTGCTCGTTCATGCTGCCGAACATCGCCCGCATGGCGCATGGCGACAGTGCGTTGGTGCGCGGGTTGAAGCGTATCAATCTCGCGCTGCTGACGCGCGCGTTGAACAATGGGCGTCTCATCGCGGCACTGGCGGCCGTCTCGATCGCAATCGCCGGCATCGGCGCGACCATGCTGCCGCGCGCGTTCCTGCCGCCGTTCAACGAAGGCACCTTCACCATCAACGTGCTGTTCAATCCCGGTATTTCGCTCGCCGAATCCAATCGCGTCGGCTTGATCGCCGAACGCATGATCGCCGACATCGCCGACGTGAAGCAGGTCGGGCGGCGAACCGGCCGTGCCGAACTCGATGAACATGCCGAGGGGGTGCACACGTCGGAGATCGAGGTCGAACTGAAATCGACGACGCGGAGCAAAAGCGTCGTGATCGGCGACATTCGCGATCGGCTCGCGGTGCTGCCGGCATCGATCAATGTCGGCCAGCCGATCTCGCACCGGCTCGACCATCTGCTGTCGGGGGTGCGCGCGGAATTCGCGTTGAAAGTATTCGGCGAAGACCTCGGCAGCATTCGCGCGGCGGCGGAAACGTTGCGTGCGCGGATGGCCAACATTCCGGGCCTTGCGGATTTGCAGGTCGAGAAGCAGGTCGACGTTCCGCAACTCGATATCCGCGTCGATTACGCCCGCGCTGCGTTGTACGGCGTGCAGCCTGCGGCCGTCGTGGGACAAATCTCTAGCCTGTCGAACGGCCGCGTGGTGTCGCGGCTGCTCGACGGCTACCGGCGTTTCGATGTCGTGATCCGGCTGTCGGATTCGATGCGCACGACGCAGCAACTCGGCGACCTCCTGATCGAGACGCCACATGGTTGGGTGCCGGCGCGTCAGATCGCCGAGATCCGCGAGACCGAAGGCCCGAACCAGATTTTGCGCGAAAACGGCCGGCGGCGCATTGCGGTGATCGGCAACACGGCGTCCGGTGCCGAT
>JANMAN010000440.1:0-5586 GCA_031359885.1 Tardiphaga sp.
GTTGCAGCCGTAATTCCTCCGCGCGTGTGACCTTGTCCCGCTGCGGCGCGGCACGATCGACGCGGCGCAACGCCGGCTCGGACTCAGGCTCGGGTTGCGGAACACGCGTGGGAAGATCGTCAAGGCTCATGTGATTTGATCCAGATCCTTTCGACTCATGCTTACGATGCGGGTTCTTCGATGATGCTGACATGGGCAGCGACGATTCTCCACCCCTCAGGGAAACGCACCCAGGTCTGCATCTGCCGCCCCACCTTCTTGCTGCTCCACGCGTCGCGATAGAACAACGTCGAGGCGACCGCGGTATCCCGCCCATAGGTGGTGATAACCGTCTTGTCCGTCCGGCGGCCCAGACCGATCGGCGAGCGCCCGGCACGAAACGCCATGATCGCTTCATAACCGTAGAGATTTTCGTTGATGCCATAGCGCAGCGTGCGGGAATCATTGTGGAACAGTTCGTCGAGCACCGCGACGTCGTTCGACACCAACGCCGCTTCATAGCGCACGAATTGGGCGGTGACTTCGGCGAGTACGTCGGGAAGATCGGTATCCATTTCTAAATTCCTCTCGGCGCCGGTGCGGCGACAACGCCGGACCTTTCCAGCGCATGGGCCACACGCAGCGCGATATCCTCGCGCCAGGGGGCGGCGATGATCTGGACGCCGATCGGCATCGGTTCCAGCGGCACCGGCACCGCGACGACGGGAAGTCCGATGAATGAAATCGGCTGGGTGTGAATGCCGATATTGGCGCGCACCGGCAAGTCCGCACCATCGAGATTGAACATCACCTGCCCAAGCTTGGGCGCGACGCAGGGCGTGGCGGGCGCGATGATGACATCCACCGACTTAAACAACTCAAGCACCTGGGCGCGATACCAGCGGCGAAATTTCTGCGCGCGATCGACCAAAGGCGCCGGCATCATGGCGCCGGCGAGCAGACGGTCTCGCGTCGCCGGATCGAAATCGTTCGGCCGCGTGCGCAGTCGATCCAGATGCAACGTCGCACCTTCGACGGTCGTGATGACATAGGCCGCCGCGCGCGCGCGGGCGGCCTCGGGCAGTTCGACCTCACGCGTGGCGTTCAGCGCCTTGGCGATGCGCGCCACGGCCTCTTGCGCCTCGGGAAACAGGTTGGTTTTGAAGTGGCCGCTTGCGACGGCGATCCTGAGATCGCCGATGCCGTGTGCGAGTTGCGATGTCACGGGCTCGACCGAACGCGTCGTGCAGGCGGCGTCTTCGGAATCCGGTCCCTGCATTGCGTCGTAGGCGAGCGCGAGATCGTCCACGCTACGTGCCAGCGGCCCAAGGTGATCGAAGCTACCAACGAAAGGAAACGAGCGCGCGCGTGACAGCCGGCCGTAGGTCGGTTTCAGGCCGAAAATGCCGCCGAACGATGCGGGCACGCGGATCGATCCGTTGGTGTCGGAGCCGAGCGCGATCGGCACCAGACCGCCCGCGACCGCGGCCCCGGAGCCGCCGGACGAACCCCCGGTCATTTTCGAGGTGTCGTGTGGATTGCGGGAATCGCCGTCATGGACGTTCTCGCCCGTGAAGTCGTAGGCATATTCGCCCATGTTCAATGCGCCGACGAGAATGGCGCCGGCGGCTTCCATCTTCTCGATCAGGGTCGCATCGCGCACGGACGGCGCGAGGTCGCGATTGATCTTGGAGCCTGCACGTGTCGGCAGACCCTTCACGTCGAAGAGGTTTTTCACCGCGAAAGGGACACCTGCGAGCGCGCCGGGGTTTTCGCCGCGCGCGATCATCGCGTCGATGTGTTTTGCGCGCGTTTTCGCGCGCTCGGCCACGACGTCGGTGAACGCATTCAGGACAGGATTGTGCTTTTCGATCCGCAACAGCGTGGCATTGACGGCGCTCTTGGCGGTCATGGTCTTGCCGGCGATCGCTTTCGCGATTGTTGCGGCGGTCATCCACTCGCTCATGCTGCAAAGACCGGCGCAGGCTCGGCGGAATCGGGCAGCTTGAATTCTTCGACCCGGCGGCCCATCGCCAATGTGACTTTCAGATTGGCGCGTACGGCATTGCGCCAGGCGTCCTCGACCGGCAGATCGAGCGCAGCCGAGACGGCATCGATATAGGCATCAAGCGGATCAGACATTTGGCATTCCAACTCTAGTGGACCGGCAGCGGCGGATGCGGAATCGCGGACAGCAATTCACGCGTGTATTCATCCTGCGGAGCGTCGAGCACATCGGCAGTTCGACCCTGCTCGACGATTCGCCCCGCGCGCATGACGATGACACGATCGCATAAAAGACGCACCACATTCAGATCGTGCGACACGAACAGATAGCTCATGCCCATCGACGCCTTGAGGTCGGCCAGCAGATTGAGCACAACCGCTTGCACCGATACGTCGAGCGCGGCGGTGGGCTCGTCGAGGATGATAAGCTTCGGCCGCAGCGCGATGGCGCGCGCAATCCCAACTCGGGCTTTTTGACCCCCGGACATCTGGTGCGGAAATCGGTCCAACAGATCGAGCGGCAGACCCACTTGCGTCGCCAGTTCTTCGCAACGCGCGCGCAATTGCGCGCCGCCGCCGATGCCGCCGAGTTGCATGATCGGATCGGCGATGGCGCGTGCCGCGGTGAAACGCGGATTGAGGCTGTCGGTCGGATCCTGGAATACCATCTGGATCGATTTGCGAAACTGCGAGCGCGCGAAATCCTTCGGCTGAAGCGCGCCGATATCGTCGCCGTCGAACATGATGCGGCCATCGGTCTGGCCCAGCAGCCGCATCACCATCATCGACGTCGTCGATTTGCCGCAGCCGGACTCGCCGACGAGACCGACGCTCTCGCCATGACCGACGCTGAAGCTGATGCCATCGACCGCGCGGAAAATCTCCGGCTCGATGGCAGGCTTGCGCGAGAACAGTTTGCTCAACGACGCCGTCGCACCTTGGCGGGGATACTCTTTCACAAGCTTTTCGACCAGGAGAAGGGGTTGTTTCTCTTTGCCATCTCCACTCGCACTGCTGTCACCCCCAGACTTGATCCGGGGGTCCATCGCTTTTGAAGACTTTTGTGAAGACTGATGGATCGTCGGGTCAAGCCCGGCAATGACCGCCGTGCTTGTTGATGTCCCCTCCGGCAACAGATCCCGCAGACCGACGCCGAGGCGCGGCGTCGCCTTCATCAGCTTTTTTGTATAGGCGTGCTTCGGATTCGCGAAGATATCCGCCGACAATGCCGTCTCGACGACGCGGCCCTTTTCCATCACCACGACGCGGTCGCAATAGGCCGCGGCGAGCCCCAGATCGTGCGTGATCAAGATCGTCGACATGCCTCGGCTTTTCGTCAACTCCACGATGAGGTCCATCACGGCCTTCTGCGTGGTGACGTCGAGGCCTGTCGTCGGCTCATCCGCGATCAGCAATTGCGGGTTACATGCGAGCGCGAGCGCGATAACGACCCGTTGGCACATGCCGCCGGACAGTTCGAACGGATAAGCGTGATAACGCTCGCGCGGCCGCGCGATACGCACGGCTTCGAGCGCCTCGATCGCCTTCTCGCCGCGATCGTTCGCGGACGACTGCACATGCTGACGCAAGACGTCCTCGATCTGATCGCCGACCTTGCGAATGGGGTTCAGCGCCGCACGCGGGTTCTGGAAGATCATCGAGATTTCACGACCGCGCAGATCGCGCATCGCGGTCTCGCTGGCATTCTTCACGTCGATGCCCGAGAAAACGACCGAGCCATCGGCGATCTTGCCGGCACGATCGAGAATCCGCATCACGGCGTAGGACGTCACGGACTTTCCCGAACCGGATTCGCCGACGATGCCCAACGTCTCGCCCTTGGCGACGGAAATGTTGACATGCTGCACCGCCTTGACGATGCCGCGCCGCGTGTTGAACTCGACGGTCAGGTCCGTGACGTCGAGAAGTGGGATGGCGGTCATCGGCAGTTTTCTCCGCTCATTCCCGCGTAAGCGGGAATCCAGAGTAGCGCTGGGTCCCCGCTTGCGCGGGGACGAGCGGATGCGGTGCGCGCGTTCGTCATCTCTACGTCCTCCTACTGGGATCGACGATGTCGCGCAGACCGTCACCGAGCAGATTGAAGCAGAACACCGCAATCATCAGAGCGAGGCCCGGGAAGAACGCGATCCACCATTCGCCGGACACCATGAAGGCCGATCCCTCGGCCACCATGATCCCCCATTCGGCGGTCGGCGGGCGCACGCCAAGGCCGATGAACGACAGGCCCGCGGCGTTGAGGATGGCGTAGCCCATGGTCAGCGACATCTGCACGATCATGATCGGCATGATGTTCGGCAGGATGTGGCCGAACAGGATGCGGAACTCGCCGTTGCCGGAGAGCCGTGCCGCCTGCACGAAACCGGCGTCGCGCCGCACATTGGCTTCCGCGCGGGCGACGCGGACATAGAGCGGAAAATTGACGATGGCGGTCGCAAGGATGATGTTCTGCACGGTGTTGCCGAGCGCTGCGACGATGCCCATGGCGAGCACGAACAGCGGAAACGCCATGATGGTGTCGGAGATGCGGCCGACGATCCGGTCGGTCCAGCCACCGAAGAAGCCCGACGCGATGCCGGCGACGCCGCCCATCAGGAATACCAACGCTACCGAGGCGACCGAGATGAACAGATCAAGGCGCGTTGCGACGATCACGCGGCTGAACACGTCGCGTCCCAATTGATCGGTGCCGAACCAGTTGCGCAGCGACGGAGGTTTCAGCGCTACTGTTGTGTTGCTTGCGAGCGGATCGTGCGGCACCAGCCAGGGACCGAACACCGCGGCGACCACAATCAGGACCAGGAGGCCGAAGGCGATGCCGGTGACGGGATTGCCGGAAATCACATAGTGCGCATGACTGAGGGTTGCCGCGAACCGGTTAGTCTTTGCCGGGGGCGCGGGTATCGATCCGCCTTGCGGAAGAACGGCGTCGCTCATCCTTCAAGCCTCACACGCGGGTCGATCACGCCATAGAGAATGTCGATGATCAGGTTCAGCATCACGTACATCACTGCCATGGTCAGCACGAAGCCCTGCACCGGCGCGAAGTCGGAGGCGATCAGCGCCTCGACTGCATAGGAGCCGATCCCGGGCCAGGCGAACACCTTCTCCACCAGCACGTTGGCGCCGAGCAGGAACGAGAACACCATGCTCAGCGTGGTAATTACCGGCAGCATGGCATTGCGGAACGCATAGGTGACGATCACCGTGAATTGCGACAGGCCGGATGCGACCGCCGTGCGCACGAATTCCGACGCCAGCACTGCCAGCATCGACGCGCGGGTCATGCGCGCGATCGGCGCCAGCGAAAAGATCCCGAGCGTCATCGCCGGCAGGATCAACTGGCTGAATGCGGAGCGGAACGTCTCGAACTGGCCGGCGATCAGGCTGTCGATCAAATAGAGGCCGGTGACCTGCGGCGGCGCCGAGTAGAACACGTCAAGCCGGCCAAGCGGCGCGGGCGACCAGCCGAGCAGATAGTAGAAGACATAGACCAGCAGCAGGCCGGTGAAGAAGACGGGCAGCGAAACGCCCGCCGTGGTGGTGAGGCGGCACAGGTGATCGATCCAGGAATTCGGCCGC
>JANMAN010000444.1:0-4503 GCA_031359885.1 Tardiphaga sp.
ACCATCAGCTATCTCAGGGTATCGGTCACGGATCGCTGCGACCTGCGCTGCTTTTACTGCATGTCCGAAGACATGACCTTTCTGCCCAAGGCCGACTTGCTCACGCTCGAGGAACTCGATCGCCTTTGTTCGGCATTCATCGCCAAGGGCGTGCGAAAGCTGCGGCTCACCGGCGGCGAGCCGCTGGTCCGGCGCAACGTGATGTCGCTGGTGCGCTCGCTGTCGCGCCACCTCGACTCCGGCGCGCTCGGCGAGCTGACGCTGACCACCAATGGCTCGCAGCTGGCACGCTTTGCCAACGAATTGCGCGACTGCGGGGTGCGCCGCATCAACGTCTCGCTGGACACCCTCGATCCCGCGAAGTTCAAGGCCATCACCCGCTGGGGCGATCTCGACAAGGTGCTGGCCGGCATTGAGGCTGCGCGCGCGGCGGGCCTCGCCGTCAAGATCAACGCGGTGGCGCTGAAGAACCTGAACGAGGAGGAAATCCCTGACCTGATGCGATGGGCGCACGGCAAGGGCATGGCGCTGACGCTGATCGAGGTGATGCCGATGGGTGACATCGGCGAAGGCCGCATCGACCAGTACGTGCCGCTGTCGCTGATGCGCGCGCGATTGGCGCAGCGCTACACGCTGACCGACCTGCCCGACGACACCGGCGGCCCGGCCCGCTATGTCGGCGTCGGCGAGACCAGCGGCAAGCTCGGCTTCATCACGCCGATGACGCATAATTTCTGTGAATCCTGCAACCGCGTCCGCATCACTTGCACCGGCACGATCCACACCTGCCTTGGGCACGAGGACGCGACCGATCTGCGCCGACCGCTGCGCGCGTCCACCGATGACGACCTGCTGAATGCCGCGATCGACCGCGCCATCGGCGAGAAGCCGAAGGGGCACGATTTCATCATCGATCGCCGCAATTCCGGCCCGAGCGTCGGACGTCATATGAGCGTGACCGGCGGCTGACCGCCGTCAATTCAATCAAACTTCCAATTGACGGGCGCGTGACGCGCTGAAATGGTGCCGCCGCGTCATATTGCCTCCGGCTCGATATGCGGTCGCCCGTAACAGGCTGCATCAAGACCAAAAAGCCGAGGCTGGCGCTTCCGGGAGGCGCTGCGTGGACGTCATCAAAATCACCAAAGCGATCGACGCGCTGAGCGATGTGTTCGGCGTGGTCGCGAAATGGCTCGTGCTGTTGGCCTGCCTGGTCAGCGCCGGCAACGCGACGATCCGTTATCTGCTGAACTACAGCTCGAACGGCTGGCTCGAAATCCAGTGGTACATGTTCGGCGGCATCGTCTTCCTCGGCGCGGCTCAAACGTTGCGGCTCAACGAACACGTCCGCGTCGATCTGGTCTATTCGGCGGTGTCGGAGCGCGCGCGGCTGTGGATCGACATCATCGGTTTCACGATCTTCCTGCTGCCGGTGATGACCTATCTGATCTATCTCACCATGCCGTTCTTCCTGACATCGTATCGCCTGCAAGAAACGTCCAGCAATGCCGGCGGCCTGATTCTGTGGCCGATCAAGATGGTGCTTCCGCTCGGCTTCGTGCTGCTGTGGCTGCAAGGATTGGCCGAACTCGCCAAGCGCATCGCCGCTCTCGCAGGCGTCGTCAAAGTCGACACCCGTTACGAAGCGCCGTTGCAGTAAGCACAAGACCTCTGATTAGGATCGCGTGATGTTTTATTACGGCGTAATGCCCCCGCTGATGTTCGGCACCATGATTTGTTTCATGTTGATCGGATTCCCGGTGGCGTTCTCTCTTGCCGCCGTCGGTCTGTTTTTTGGCGTCCTCGGCATCTTTACCGGCCATTTCGATCCGGTGTTCTTGCAGGCGCTGCCGTTCCGGTTTTACGGCATCATCTCGAACGACCTTTTGCTGTCGATCCCGTTTTTCACGTTCATGGGTGCGATCCTCGAACGCTGCGGTCTCGCAGAGGATCTGCTCGAAGGCACCGGGCAATTGTTCGGGAAGATTCCGGGCGGCCTCGCTTACGCGGTGATCATCGTCGGCGCGATCCTCGGCGCGATCACGGGCACCGTGGCTGCCTCCGTCATCGCGATGGGCGTCATCTCGCTGCCGATCATGATCCGCTACGGCTACGACATGCGGCTTGCCACCGGCGTGATCGCGGCGTCTGGCACCATCACGCAATTGATCCCGCCGTCGCTGGTGCTGATCGTGCTGGCCGATCAGCTCGGCCGGTCGGTCGGCGATATGTATCTCGGCGCCATCGGGCCGTCGATTTTGCAGGTCGTGATCTTCATCCTGTACATCGTCGTGCTGTCGATCCTGAAACCGAATGCGATGCCGCCTTTGCCGGCGGATGCGCGCGAGCCGTTGAATTGGAAGCTTGTCAGCCGCGTGCTGTGGGGCATGATCCCGTCGATCGTGCTGATTTTTCTCGTTCTCGGCACCATCGGCATGGGCCTCGCGACCCCGACCGAAGCCGGCGCGATGGGTGCCGTCGGCGCGATGGTCCTCGCCGCACTGCATCGCCGCCTCACCTGGCCGCTGGTCGATCAGGCGATGACGTCGACGATGCGTCTCACCGCGATGGTGGTGTTCATTCTGATCGGCTCGACCTGCTTCAGCCTCGTCTTCCAGGGCATGGACGGCGCGCGCTGGATCGAGCATTTGCTGACCGGCCTGCCCGGCGGCGCGCTCGGCTTCCTGATCTTCGTGAACATCTTCGTGTTCTTCCTGGCGTTCTTCCTCGACTTCTTCGAGATCGCCTTCATCATCATTCCGCTGCTGGCACCGGTCGCCGCCAAACTCGGCATCGACCTCGTCTGGTTCGGCGTGCTGCTGTGCGTGAACATGCAGACGTCGTTCATGCATCCGCCGTTCGGCTTCGCACTGTTTTATCTGCGCGGCATCGCCCCGCCGGAAGTCAAAAGCTCCGACATCTATTGGGGTGCCATGCCGTGGGTCGCGATGCAGATCATCCTCGTGATCATCGTGATCTACTGGCCTGGTCTGGTGACGTACTGGATCGATACGACGGCGGTCGACACCACCAACGTCCGAATCGACATCCCGCAAATCGAAATGCCGACGTTGGATTTCGGGCCGTCGAAATAGGCGAAAAAAGCCGATCCATTGACGATGGCTGAGTGATGTAGTAACGTTACTACATCTAAGCTCTCGTGCATGGAGATCACGCCGTGACCATCACGACATTATCGAGCCGTGAACTGAATCAGGACATCGGCCGCGCTAAAAAGGCGACGGCAAAGGGACCGGTATTCATCACCGATCGCGGCAAGGCGGCGCTTGTTTTGCTGAGTATCGACGAGTATCGGCGGATCACCGGCGGCAAGCGGAATCTTGCAGAAGCCCTTTCTATGCCTGGCTTGTCAGATATCGATCTCGACGCCGAACTTCCGCGATTTAAGGACCATCCTCAACCACCCGATTTGTCATAGTGTTCTTGCTCGACACCAATGTCCTCTCGGAATTGCGCAAGATCGGTGATCGCAAGGCCGACAGGAACGTGGCTGCGTGGGCTGCCAAAGAAGATGCAGCCGGTTTTTATATCTCTGCGATCACGCTGATGGAAATCGAGATTGGTATTCAGCGCCTGCAGCGGCGGCACCCTGCGCAGGTCGTGAAATTGCGGGCGTGGATGGACGAACAAATCCTCGTCGGTTTTTCGAGCCGAATATTGTCGGTTGACGCTGCTGTCGCACTTCGTTGCGCGAGCCTCCATGTTCCCATTTCATTGCCCTACAAAGATACGCTGATTGCGGCGACGGCGCTCGTGCATGGCATGACGGTCGTGACGCGTAACGTCGCGGATTTTGAAGCGACGGGCGTAGCTCTGTTAAATCCTTGGGATCACCAGCCTCACATGTAAAAAAGCCCGGCCCTCTTGCGAAGGCCGGGCTTGATGTTTGATCGAGACTGAAAGATCAGCCGCGGGTGCGCGAGCGGATCATAAAGCTGTCGTTGGTGTATTCAGCCACCTGCCACCACAGATACTGATCCGAACGATAGGCCTGCATCGCCTCGATCGATTTCTTGAAGTCTGCATTCTTCGCGGAAATCTCGCCCCAGATTTCGTTGGTCGCCTTCAGGCAAGCATCCAGCACCTCGTTGGTGAACGGGCGCAACTGCGTGCCGCCGGCAACGAGACGCTTGAGGGCTGCGGGGTTCTGCATGTCGTAGCGTGCGGCCATCCACGAGTTGGCTTGAGCCGAGGCGCTGGCGAGAATCGCTTGATAGTTCTTCGGCAGCGAATTCCACTTTTCCAGATTGGTGTAAGCGTGGACCATCGGCCCGCCTTCCCAGAAGCCCGGATAATAATAGAACTTCGCGACCTTCTGAAAGCCGAGCTTCTCGTCGTCATAGGGGCCGACCCACTCCGCTGCGTCGATCGTGCCTTTTTCCAGCGACGGGTAGATGTCGCCGCCGGCGAGCTGCTGCGGCACGACGCCGACCTTTTGCAGCACCTGCCCGGCGATGCCTCCGATGCGGAATTTCAGACCGG
>JANMAN010000465.1:0-2336 GCA_031359885.1 Tardiphaga sp.
GGCGTGGTCGGACGATCATTTCAATCGCGCCTGGCAAGGTATGGCGAAGTTCGACAAGCAGGCGAACGTTCTGTCCGGACCGTTCGACATCGTGCAGATCGGTCTGGTCTGCGTGCTCGGCTATGCGGATTTTCGATTTGCGGATTGCGGTTGGCGCGAGGCGTACCCGAACCTCAAGGCCTTCCACGAGCGCATGATGCAGCGCGAGTCGGTAAAGATATCCGTGCCGCCGGCGGCGTGAGTAAAGTTGTCTGGGCGCACGTGACCTTCGTGACGAAAGTCACGCGGCCCGGCATGACGAACTACCCAAACAAACTTGGCGTGTAGTTCACCATCGCGCCCTCGATCGCCAGCATCTTCAGCTTTGTCTCGACGCCGCCATTGGCCGAAAAGCCGCCCGGCTTGCCGCCGGCCGCGAGCACGCGGTGGCACGGCACCACGATCGCGCAAGGGTTGCGTCCGAGCGCCTGCCCGACAACGCGTGACAGTTCGACGCCGCCGAGCTGTTTGGCGATGTCGCCATAGGTCAGCGTCCGGCCCGGCGGAATCGTCCGCGCGATATCGTAAACGCTGCGGTTGAAATCCGGCACGCCGTCGAGATCGAGCGTGATGTCCGCAAGGTCGCGTTTGTCGCCGGCAAGTAGCGCGACCATCGCGTCGATCGCCTGTTGCACGGTCGCAGGCGGCGGCGCTTCGGCGATCTCGCCGCAACGCTGCAGGATGCGTGTCCGCGTCTGCGCTTCGGTCGGTTGCGGCAGTTGCACGGCGACGATGCCGCGCGCACTCCACGCCGCGCCGCAGACGCCGATCGCGCTGTCGAACAGCCTATAGTTCCTGTCGGTCATATCGACAGTTTGCCGCCGATCCCGCCCGTGCGCCACCCGGTTTCTGCGGAGGCCACGACGGCACCGTCATCCTGAGGTGCTCGCCAACGACGCCCTTGCGTCGTGACAGGCGAGCCTCGAAGGATGGGAGCAACCCTATGCGGCCATCCTTCGAGGCTTTTCACCTAACGCAAGAGCGTTCGGCGAAAAGCACCTCAGGATGACGCAGGCGGCCAGCAGCTCCTCGCAATGACGACAGCACCGAATCTGCTAGCACTGCGCCATGACCACCCCCGACACGCCTGACCGGATGCTCAAACCACGCGCGACGTTTCGCGAGGCGCTGGCGGTCTATCTCCAGCCGCGCGTCCTGGTCGTGATGTGTCTCGGCTTTTCGTCGGGACTGCCGCTTGCGCTGTCGGGGTCGACGCTGCTGGTCTGGGTCAGCGAAACCGGCGTCAATCTCGGCACCATCGGCCTGTTCACGCTGGTCGGCACGCCCTACACGCTCAAATTTCTATGGGCGCCGCTGGTCGACGGGCTGAACATCCCGCTGCTCGGCCGATGGCTCGGGCGGCGGCGCGGCTGGCTGGTGTTCACGCAATTGCTGCTGATGCTGGCTATCCTTGGCCTGGCGCTGACCGATCCGGCGCGGTCGCCGTTTTACGTGGCGCTCGGCGCGCTGTTAGTGGCGACGGCGTCCGCGACGCAGGACATCGTGGTCGATGCGTTCCGCGTCGAGAGCCTTGCCGAAAACGAACAGGCCGCCGGCATGGCGTCCTACGTCGCGGCCTATCGCATCGGAATGGTCGCCTCGACCGCCGGCGCGCTGTTCCTGGTGACCGGTTTCGAGGCCGCGGGCCTCGGGCGCTTGCAGGCCTGGACCGCGAGTTTCGCGGTGATGGCAGCACTGGTAACGATCGGCATCGTCACTGTGCTGCTGGCGAAAGAACCCGCGCAGTCGCGCCTCGCCGAAGCGGAGGCCGGCGAAACGCCGTCGCTGCGCCGTGTCGCGGCCACCGCGATGACCGCGTTAACGGACTTCCTGTCGCAGCGCGACGCGATCGTCGTTTTGATTTTTGTGATGCTGTTCAAATTCACCGACGCCTTCGCCGGGGCGATGACCGTTCCCTTCATCATCGACACAGGATTCACGCGCAACGACTATGCCATTATCGTCAAAGGCGTCGGCCTCGCCGCCACGCTGATCGGCGGCTTCGCCGGAGGCTTCATGGCGCGCGCGGTGCCGTTGGTGTGGTGCTTGTGGATCGGCGGGCTGTTGCAAGCGATTTCGAATTTGACGTTCACATGGCTGGCGCTGGTCGGGCCGCAGCAATGGGCGCTTACCGTGGCGGTCAGCGTCGAAGCCTTCACCGGCGCGATCGGCACGGTGATCTTCGTGGCCTACTTGTCGGCGCTGTGCAACAACCCGCTGCACACCGCCACGCAATATGCGCTGCTAACGGCGCTGGCGTCGGTCGGCCGCATCTATCTGTCGTCGGGCGCGGGCTA
>JANMAN010000502.1:0-3424 GCA_031359885.1 Tardiphaga sp.
TCCGCCGGCTCCTTGCCGTCGAACAGCACCACGTCGCGCGGCAACCCGAAATAACCACGCGGGCGCGAGAACAGCACGATGCTGCCCGCGCCTTGATCCGCCGGCCCGATCGGGCGCGCGGCACGCAGATGAACGACATCCGACGAGCGCGGAAACGGCGAGCGATAGATGTGCGTCGTCGGCGATCCCGCAGACGTCAGCACGATTTCCAGCGGCCACGCCGGATCGACCTTCGCCGGCCCCCAGCGGCCATCCGCCGCCGTCTTGCCGCTATAGACCGGTTCGCCCGCCCGCGCGCCGTCGCCGCCGGTCCGGAACACATCGACGGTCGCGTCGGCGACCGGCCGGTTGGTCTGCACGCCGCCCGGCGTTCCCGTCACGAGACCGCTGAGAGCGACGCTGGCCTCGGGCACGATTTCGATCTGGGCAGGCTCGCGGCCGGCGATGAATTTGTAGATTTCGCGGAAAGCACGGGGATGGAACGCGACCTCGCGGTGATCGAGCGTGCCGAGCATCAGATTCGTCGCGCCCTTCAGCGACGGGCCATCATTGGTGATGCCGGTGGCAACGCCCGGCTTGCCGACGAAGCGGCCATCGGCTTGCGCGTATTTGTCCATCCCGTCGCTGCGCAACGTCAGGAACGCCGTGCCGGGCGTGACTTCGCTGTCCCCGGCATTCAGCCCGCGCAGAAACGGACCACGGCCGTTGAACTCGCCGCCGAGGCCGTCGTCCCAATCATAGACGCCGTGGTTGGGGGTGCCGCACAGAACCGCGTGGCTGACATCGCCGCCGCCGGTCTTGATGTAGAGCCGCACCGGATTGCCGCCGCGCGAACTCGCGACGAGCGCGACTTTGGCGGCTCCGGTGCGCTGGCGAAGGGCTGCGATCGCCTCGGCGAGTTCGCGGCGCTGATCCTCGGTCGAAGACCGGTTGGCTTGCGGCACGGCGTCGTCGGTGCGCGCCAGCGGATCGGTGAAATTGATCGCCGCGAGGCGGTCGCGCGGGACGCCGTTGGATTCCATGCGCCAGATCTGGGTCTGCCACAGCGCCGCAGTATCGCCATTGCCATGGACGAAAAGAACGGGCGGCATCTCGGCGGCTTGCGCGAAGGCCCGACGCGTCAGGCCATGCGCCGCGAACGTCAGGATGGCGGCCGCGCCGAGCAGGCTGCGACGGGACAGGCCCCGGTTGTTCAAATTTTGTGACATGGCGCGGTTTTCCCCCGGATGAGTTTGTTGAGACGACACTAGCAGCCGCGCCGTCCAGCCGAAAGCTAGGCGACACTGGACAATCGCCCATCATCGCGGGCATCTCTCTTTGATGCCGACAGAAGCAGACAATCCGATGACATCAGCGCCGAAACGACCCTTGCTGCCGGCCGACGGCGTCACCGCGCCGCTGCGGTATGCGACCTTCCGACGAATTTGGTTGGCAAGCCTGCTGTCCAATCTCGGGCTGATGATCCAAGGCGTCGGCGCGGCTTGGGCGATGACGCAGATGACAGCGGCGGCCGACAAGGTGGCGCTGGTGCAGACCGCGTTGATGCTGCCGATCATGCTGATTTCGATGCCGGCGGGCGCGGTTGCGGATATGTACGACCGGCGCATCGTGTCGCTGATATCGCTGGTGCTGTCGCTGGCCGGTGCGACCATGCTCGCGGTGCTGGCCTGGCTCGGCCTCGTCACGCCGAACATCCTGCTGGCGTTCTGTTTCATCGTCGGCTCCGGCATGGCGCTGTTCGGCCCGGCCTGGCAATCGTCCGTCAGCGAACAAGTGCCGGACACCGTTTTGCCGTCGGCCGTCGCGTTGAACGGCATCAGCTACAACATCGCCCGCTCGTTCGGCCCGGCGATCGGCGGCGTGGTCGTCGCCACCGCCGGCGCGGTCGCGGCCTTCGCATCCAACGCGCTGTTGTATCTGCCGCTGCTGATCGTGCTGTTTTTATGGAAGCGCGTCAGCGAGCCGTCGCGCCTGCCGCGCGAAAAGCTCAACCGTGCCATCGTGTCCGGCGTGCGATACATCTCGAACTCGCCGTCGATCCGCATCGTGCTGGGACGCACGCTGTATACCGGCATCGCCGGCGGTTCGATCTCCGCGCTGATGCCGCTGGTCGCGCGCGATCTGTTGCAAGGCGGTGCGCAGACCTACGGCATCATGCTCGGCGCCTTCGGCATGGGCGCGGTGCTCGGCGCGCTGAATATCGCCGAAGTGCGTAAACGGTTTTCCGGCGAAATGGCGATCCGACTTTGCGCCATCGTCAACGGCCTCGGCATCGCCGTCGTGGCGGTCTCGACCTCGTCCGTGCTGACGGCGGCCGCGCTCGTCGTGACCGGCGCGGTGTGGATGCTTGCGATCGCGCTGTTCAATATCGGCGTGCAATTGTCCGCGCCGCGCTGGGTCGCGGGGCGTTCGCTCGCCGCGTTTCAGGCTGCGATCGCCGGCGGCGTCGCGATCGGAAGTTGGGGGTGGGGGTATCTTACCGACAGAGTGGGTGTCGAAACGGCGTTGCTGGTCTCGGCAGCGTTGATGTTGACGTCACCACTGGTCGGGTTATGGCTGCGGATGCCGCCGATCGGCGCGAAAGTGGACGATGCGGATTCGCTCGCCGATCCCGAAGTGCGGCTGGCGATCACCGGGCGCAGCGGGCCGCTGGTGGTCGAGATCGAATATCGCGTGTCGCAAGACAAAGCGCGCGACTTTCACGGCGTGATGCAAGAGGTGCAGCTCTCGCGCCAGCGCAACGGCGCTTACGGCTGGTCGATCGCGCGCGACATCGCCGAGCCGGAAAGTTGGACCGAGCGTTATCACTGCCCGACATGGCTGGATTATCTGCGTCAGCGCAACCGCACGACGTTGACCGAGCGCGCGCTCTACGAACGCGCCGCGGCGTTCCATCTCGGTGACGAGCCGATCAAGGTGCGTCGCATGCTGGAGCGACCGTTCGGCTCGGTGCGCTGGAAGGACGATACGCCCGACCGCGCCGCGACCGACGTGCTGCAAGTGTCTACGGCAGCGGGCAGCAGCGCTTAACGATCAAGGCAGCAAAGAAACTTTTTGCGAGTCTCGCCCGTTGGGAAGTGATGAACCCAGCATTTCTCATTGCGTTTCTCATCTTCGCATCGCCCGCTGTCGCTCAGTCGTTTGGCGAAAAAACCGGCGTCAATCGATTGATCGACAGGCCGCCGACCGCGTCGGATGTGTTGCTTGAACTTCATCAGTTCAATCTGTTTCAGCAACAGGTCTTAGATACCGCCGACAAGCGCGGCGATGACGGCGTCAAAGCGATTGCAACAGCTGAAGCAAATGCCGCCGAGACACGCGGCGACGCGCTGATCGACGTACAGAAGAAAGCCGGGCTGAAATTCGATTTCCCTGAGGCATCCAGCCAAACGCGCGACAACCGGTTGGGCGGTCTGTCGGGTTC
>JANMAN010000508.1:0-3322 GCA_031359885.1 Tardiphaga sp.
TCGGCAACTCCGCCTATTCGGCCTATCGCCTCAAGGACGTCATCCGGACCCGCGAGTCGAACGTTCTGAGCTTCCTCGCATCGGGCGACATCTACGATCCCGACCGCGTCGAGGCCGATCGTGATTTGATCCGTCGTTTCTATTTGAAGAACGGCTATGCCGACGTTCAAGTGGTTGCCGCGCTCACCGAATACGATGCGGAGCGCCGTGGTTTTCTCGTGACCTTCAAGATCGAAGAAGGCCAGCAGTACCGCGTCGGTTCGGTCGAATTCCAGTCGACGATTTCGGGATTCGAAGGCAATTCGATGCGCAGCTTCTCGCGCGTCGGCGTCGGCTCGCTCTACAACGCGGAGTCGTTGGAGAAGTCGGTCGAGGAAATGCAGATCGAAATGTCGCGTCGCGGTTATGCGTTCGCGACGGTTCGTCCGCGTGGCGACCGCAATTTCGAGCGGCAGACGGTCTCGATCGTATTCGCGATCGAAGAAGGTCCGCGCACTTACATCGAGCGCATTAATGTGCGCGGCAACACCCGCACGCGTGACTACGTCGTTCGCCGCGAATTCGATCTGTCGGAAGGCGACGCCTACAACCGTGCGCTGGTCGATCGTGCCGAGCGCCGGCTGAAGAACCTCGACTTCTTCAAGGCCGTGAAGATCACCACCGAACCCGGCTCGTCCAGCGATCGCGTGATCCTGATCGTCGATCTCGAAGAAAAATCCACCGGCGACTTCTCGGTCTCGGGCGGCTACTCGACGTCGGACGGCGCATTGGCCGAAGTCTCGATATCGGAGCGCAACTTCCTCGGCCGTGGCCTGTTCGCCAAGGCGTCCGTTCAGTATGGTCAATATGCGCGGGGCTATTCGCTCTCGGTGGTCGAACCCTATCTGCTCGACTATCGCGTGGCGCTCGGTCTCGACTTCTTTCAGCGCGAGCAGTTGGCGAACTCCTACGTTTCGTACAACACCAAGACGCTCGGCTTCAGCCCGCGTTTAGGTTTCGGGCTGCGCGAAGATCTCTCGCTGCAACTGCGCTACTCGATCTATCGGCAGGAAATCACGCTGCCGAACACGCTGAACAATTGTAACAACAACCAGTTTCTCGCCGACGGCGTGACACCGAACCCGACCTACAATCCGACGCCGTCCTTCATCAACTCGCTGTCGGGTAACCCCGCGGGCTTCAATTTGGGTTGCTATCTGGATGGCGAGTCGTCTCTGCCGGTTCGTCAAGAACTCCAGAGCGGCGCTGCGATTACGTCGGCGCTCGGTTACACCCTGAACTACAACACGCTCGACAATAACAAGAACCCGACCAACGGTTTGCTGATCGACTTCAAACAGGATTTCGCCGGCATCGGCGGCGACGTGAAGTACATCAAGACCGCGGCGGACGTGAAGTATTACACCCCGCTGGTTGCGGACATCGTCGGCCTGATCCGTGTGCAGGGCGGCATCCTCAACAGCTACGACAATTCGGGCATCCGCATGCTGGATCACTTCCAGATGGGTCCGAACCTGGTTCGTGGTTTTGCCCCGAACGGCATCGGTCCGCGTGATATCAGCTATCTGGCCACAGGCGCGTTCGGCGATGCGCTCGGCGGCACCAAGTATTGGGGTGCTTCGGTTGAGTTGCAGATGCCATTCTGGTTCCTGCCCAAGGAAACCGGCCTGAAGGGCGCGGTCTATGCCGACGCCGGTTCGCTCTACGACTACAAAGGACCGACGTCCTGGACGGCGACGAACGAAGTGAACAAGCCGGGCTGCATACCTGCGAACCGGACTTCGTTCGGCACCTGTACCGGCCTGCAGTTCGACGACAGCAACATCGTCCGGACTTCGGTGGGTGTCGGTCTGATCTGGGCATCGCCGTTCGGTCCGCTGCGCTTCGATTACGCAGTGCCGATCACCAAGGGTCAGTACGATCGCGTGCAGCAGTTCAAGTTCGGCGGCGGAACGTCGTTCTGAGTTTGATCGCACGCCGGACCGCGACGGGTGGGATGGCGCAGCCGAGCTTCTACAAACATCAACCGTCGTCGACGCTGGCAGAGATTGCCGCGCTGACGACGGCGGAATTGGTCGATGCCTCGCGCGGCGACCAACGCGTGACCGCGCTTGCGGCGCTTGACGAAGCCGGGCCGTCGCACCTCTGCTTCTTCGACAATCTGCGTTACGCCGGCCAACTCGCCGTGACCGATGCCGGCGCGTGTTTCGTCAGCCCGAAATTCGAAGCCAGCGTCCCATCCAATGTTGCGGTGTTGCGGGTGCGGCAACCGTTTCGTGCCTTCGTCACTTTGAGCCAGATGTGGCAAGCCGATGCGATGCGGCCGCAATCCGGATTCGGATTGACGGGGATTGCCGTGTCGGCGGTTATCCATCCGTCGGCGCGTCTGGAAGACGACGTCACCGTCGATCCGCTGGCCGTGATCGGCCCGGACGTCGAGATCGGCAGCGGTACTGTCATCGGGTCCGGCGCGGTGATCGCCGCCGGCGTCAAGATCGGGCGCGATTGCAATATCGGCGCGGGCTGCTCGATCCAGTTCACGCTGATCGGCAACAACGTGTTGATCCATCCGGGCTGCAAGATCGGACAAGACGGCTACGGCTTCATCTTCGGGGCCGAGGGCCATCTCAAGGTGCCGCAGACCGGCCGGGTCGTGATCCAGCACAATGTCGAGATCGGCGCCGCCACCACTATCGATCGCGGCAGCCTGCGCGATACGGTGATTGGCGAGGGCACCAAGATCGACAACCAGGTTCAGATCGGCCACAACGTCACGATCGGCCGCCACTGCCTGATTGCCGCGCAGTGCGGGCTTGCAGGCAGCCTGTCGCTCGGCGATAACGTGGCTCTAGGTGCCAAGGTCGGCATCAACAATCACATTCACGTCGGCGACGGCGCGCAGGTTACTGCGATGAGCGGCGTCAAGGAGAGCATCCCGCCGGGACAGCGCTGGGGTGGCATTCCCGCCAAGCCTGCGAAACAATGGTTTCGGGAATTGAAGGTCGTCGAACGGCTGACGCGCGAGAGTGTCCCGCGCGCGCCGTCGAACGAACCGAACGTTAAGGACGAGGACTAGAGTTGATGGAGGCGGCGGCGGTGACCATCGAGGCATTGGACATCAATGCTATTCTGAAGACGTTGCCCCATCGGTATCCGTTTTTGCTGATCGACAAGGTCGTCAACATCCGCAGCGATTTCAGCGGCGTCGGCGTCAAGAACGTCACGATCAACGAGCCATGTTTTCTCGGGCATTTCCCTGAACGGCCGATCTATCCCGGCATTCTGATGATCGAAGGCATGGCGCAAACCGCCGGCGTGATCG
>JANMAN010000509.1:0-1897 GCA_031359885.1 Tardiphaga sp.
ACAGCAGCATCGTCATTCCGGGGCGCGTTGCGCGAGCTAAAATTAACTTTTGGCAATTTTAGCGAAGGGCACGCGAACCCGGAATCCATAACCACGACAGGGAGTATGGATTCCGGGCCTGCAACAACTTGCGTCGGCTGATGCCGACTTCAGATGTTGCATCCCGGAATGACAAAACTCGAAGTTGGCAATTCAGTCGATCTGCGGCGACCAGGGTGCGGCCTGCGCCGTGGTCTTGGCCTTCGCCGACACCGGGGCTTCGCCGATGACCTCGACCAGCGCGCGCAGCGCGTCCTTCACGCCGTCGCCGGCAATGCCGGAAATCAGCAGCGGCATCTTTTTCGCCGCGCGCTTCAGCCGATCGCGTTGCTGCTTCAACTGCTCCGGCGTCACGGCGTCGATCTTGTTCAAGGCGACGATCTCGACCTTGCTGCCAAGATCGCCGTCATAGGCGTCGAGTTCGGTCCGCACGGTTTTGTACGCCTTGCCGGCGTGCTCGCAGGTCGCGTCGACGAGATGCAGCAACACGCGACAGCGTTCGACATGGCCCAGAAATCGATCGCCGAGCCCGGCACCTTCATGCGCGCCTTCGATCAGTCCCGGAATGTCCGCCAGCACGAATTCGCGGCCGTCGACATCGACGACGCCGAGCTGCGGATGCAGCGTCGTAAACGGATAGTCGGCGATCTTCGGCTTCGCCGCCGAGACCACGGACAGGAACGTCGATTTACCGGCATTCGGCAGGCCGACCAGACCGGCGTCCGCGATCAGCTTCAGCCGCAGCCAGATCCAGCGTTCCTCGCCGAGCTGTCCCGGATTGGCGTTGCGCGGCGCGCGGTTGGTCGACGATTTGAAATGCGCGTTGCCGAAGCCGCCATTGCCGCCCTCGGCCAGCACGAAGGTCTCGCCGAGCTTGTCGAAATCATGGATCAGCGTCTCGCGATCCTCGTCGAAGATCTGCGTCCCGACCGGCACTTTAAGTGTCACGGCCTTGCCGTTGGCGCCGTGGCGATCCTTGCCCATGCCGTTGGTGCCCTTAGGGGCCTTGAAATGCTGCTGGTAGCGATAGTCGATCAGCGTGTTGAGGCCATCGACGACCTCGATGATGACATCGCCGCCGCGGCCGCCATTGCCGCCGGAAGGGCCGCCGAATTCGATGTACTTCTCGCGCCGGAACGCGACACAGCCGTTACCGCCGTCGCCGGAGCGGATATAGACCTTGGCTTCGTCGAGGAATTTCATTGGGGATAGGTAGTGCAGGGACGGGGCGGGGGCAACCTTGGTGTCCCCGAATGACGCGTTGAGCGAGTTGCATTCGGCACCGTGCCAACTAAAACGCGGCGCATGAGCAGCCCTTTATGAGCGATCTTGCGAGACCTGCCGCCACGGAGGACCACCGCGCCAGCCTGATCGGGATCGGGCTCATGCTGCTGGGCGTCTGTCTGTTTTCGTTTGGCGATGCGATCGGCAAGCACATCGTGGCGACCTATTCGGTCGGGCAGTTGATGTTCCTGCGCGCCCTCGCATCGCTGGTGCTGCTGTCGCCGATGATTTGGCGCAGCCGTGCCGATTTCATGCGGATCGAGCGGCCGGGATTGCAGGTGCTGCGCATTCTGCTGTCGACCGCCGAGGTCGGCGCGTTCTTCTGGGCGGCGTCGGTCATGCCGCTGGCGGACGTGATTACCTATTATCTCGCCGCGCCTATTTTCGTCACGGCCGCCGCCGCGATCTTTCTGCGCGAGCGGGTCGGCTGGCGGCGCTGGTCCGCGATCCTCGTCGGGTTCTGCGGCGTGCTGATCGCGCTGCGGCCGTCCGCCCAAACCGTCAGTTGGCCGGCGTTGATCGCGCTCGGCGGCAGCGTTTCCTTCGCCGGTCTGATGCTGATCACGCGCTCGCT
>JANMAN010000515.1:0-4479 GCA_031359885.1 Tardiphaga sp.
CCTGGAATATGGCTTCACCCCGAACTGGTCGGTCGGCGTCGAGTACAATCACATCTTCCTCGGCACCACCCGTTACGACTATCCGGCTCCGTCGCTTGCGACCGAGCGCGTTCGCGGCGACATCGACATGGTCACCGCCAAGATCAACTACAAGTGGGGTGGCCCGGTCGTCGCTCGCTACTGAGCTTCAACCGCTTCTCCAATCTGATTGCGAAAGGCCGGCCTTGTGCCGGCCTTTTTGCGTTGATGCGACCTGACAAGCCAGTGGATGAAACCGATCGAGGTCTGGCAATCGGCGGTCGTTCTTCCTATGTCCAGATCAGGTCGCGTCCCTTCGTCGCCGGCATATGATTAGGCCATGCCGTGAACGGTGATTGCGACCCGATCTTATCGATAGCCAGTTTCAAATTATCTCATCCATACAATATGATGACGCCGGAAGCTGATCTATCGCTTCAGGCTTTCGGACAGGTCGATCATGGACGAAATACTCAAGGCGACGCGCCGAGCCGCGGCGAACCAGCGATCCATCACCATCCGCGGGGCGCGCGAGCACAATCTCAAAAACGTCGACCTCGAAATCCCCCGCGACAAGCTCGTCGTGTTCACGGGGCTGTCCGGCTCCGGCAAATCCTCCCTCGCCTTCGACACCATCTATGCCGAAGGCCAGCGGCGCTACGTCGAGTCGCTGTCGGCCTATGCCCGCCAGTTCCTCGAGATGATGCAGAAACCGGACGTCGACCAGATCGACGGTCTCTCGCCGGCGATCTCGATCGAGCAGAAGACCACCTCGAAGAACCCGCGTTCGACCGTCGGCACCGTCACCGAGATCTACGACTACATGCGCCTGCTCTGGGCGCGCGTCGGCGTGCCGTATTCGCCGGCGACGGGTTTGCCGATCGAAAGCCAGATCGTGTCGCAGATGGTCGATCGGGTGTTGTCGCTGCCGGAAGGCACGCGGCTCTATCTGCTCGCGCCGGTGGTCCGAGGCCGCAAGGGCGAATATCGCAAGGAGTTGGCCGAATACCTCAAGAAGGGGTTTCAGCGCGTCAAGATCGACGGCGTCTTCCATGAGCTTGCGGACGCGCCTGTCCTGGACAAAAAATTCCCGCACGATATCGACGTCGTCGTCGATCGCATCGTGGTGCGGCCGGACATGGGCCAGCGCCTGGCCGAAAGTTTCGAGACCGCGCTGAAGCTCGCCGAAGGGCTCGCGGTGATCGAATACGCCGACGTGCCGCCAGCCGCCGCCGACGCAACGGCTGAGAAGAAGGCCGACAAGAAGACCGCCAAGATCCACGACAAATCCGGGCCGGAACGCATCCTGTTTTCGGAGAAGTTCGCCTGCCCCGTTTCCGGCTTCACCATTCCCGAAATCGAGCCCCGGCTGTTCTCGTTCAACAATCCCTACGGCGCCTGCCCGGCCTGCGGCGGCCTCGGCGTCGAGCGGCATATCGACGCCGAACTGGTCATTCCGGACAAGGACCTCACGCTGCGCAAAGGCGCGATCGCGCCCTGGGCGAAGTCGTCGTCGCCCTATTACATTCAGACGCTGACGGCGTTGGGCAAGTTCTACAAATTCACGCTCGACACCAAGTGGAAGGACCTGCCGAAAAAGACCCAGAACGCGCTTCTGCATGGCTCCGGAGACGACGAGATCAAGTTCTCATATGAGGACGGCGTCCGCTCCTACGACACCAAGAAACCGTTCGAGGGCGTCATCACCAACCTCAACCGCCGTTTTCGCGAGACCGAGAGCGAATGGGCGCGCGAGGAGCTCGGCAAGTATTTCTCCGACGTGCCGTGCGAGGCCTGCCACGGCCACCGGCTGAAGCCCGAGGCGCTGTGCGTCAAGATCGGCGGCAAGCACATCGGCGACATCTCCGAGCTGTCGGTGCGCCGCGCCGGCGAATGGTTCGAGACCGTGCCCGCCTCCCTGACCAAGCAGCAGAACGAGATCGCCGTCCGCATCCTGAAGGAAATCCGCGAGCGGCTGTCGTTCCTGCTCGACGTCGGCCTCACCTACCTCACCCTCGCGCGCGCCTCAGGCACGCTGAGCGGCGGCGAGAGCCAGCGCATCCGGCTCGCGTCGCAGATCGGCTCGGGCCTCACCGGCGTGCTGTACGTGCTCGACGAACCGTCGATCGGCCTGCACCAGCGCGACAATGCGCGGCTACTGGAAACCCTGAAGCGGCTGCGCGACCTCGGCAACACCGTGATCGTCGTCGAGCACGACGAGGACGCGATCCTGCTCGCGGATTACGTCGTCGATGTCGGCCCCGGCGCCGGCGTCCATGGCGGCAACATCATCGCGCAGGGCACGCCGGCGCAGGTGATGAAAAACCCTGCGTCGCTGACCGGCAAATACCTCACCGGCGAAATGTCGGTCGCGATCCCGGAACGCCAGCCGCCGAACCATCGCCGCACCATCAAGGTCATCAACGCGCGCGGCAACAACCTGAAAAACGTTTCGGCGGAGATCCCGCTTGGGCTGTTCACCTGCGTCACCGGCGTGTCCGGCGGCGGCAAATCCACGCTGCTGCTCGACACCGTCTACAAGGCGATCGCCCGCAAGCTGAACAACGCCAGCGAAGGTGCCGCCCCGCACGACCGCATCGAGGGGCTAGAGCATATCGACAAGATCATCGAGATCGACCAGTCGCCGATCGGCCGCACGCCGCGCTCCAACCCCGCGACCTACACCGGCGCATTCACGCCGATCCGCGAATGGTTCGCCGGCCTGCCGGAATCCAAGGCGCGCGGCTACGAGCCGGGCCGTTTCAGCTTCAACGTCAAAGGCGGCCGCTGCGAAGCCTGCCAGGGCGACGGCGTCATCAAGATCGAGATGCACTTCCTGCCCGACGTCTACGTCACCTGCGACAACTGCAAGGGCAAACGCTACAACCGCGAAACCCTCGAAGTGCTGTTCAAGGGCAAGTCGATCGCCGACGTCCTCGACATGACGGTCGAGGAAGCCGCGGACTTCTTCAAGGCGGTGCCGCGCGTGCGCGAGACCTTCAAGACGCTGCACCGCGTCGGGCTCGATTACATCCATGTCGGCCAACAGGCGACGACGCTCTCCGGCGGCGAGGCGCAGCGCGTCAAGCTCGCCAAGGAATTGTCCAAGCGCGCCACCGGCCGCACGCTCTACATTCTCGACGAGCCGACCACCGGCCTGCACTTTCACGACGTCGCGAAACTGCTCGAGGTGCTGCACGAGCTGGTGACGCAGGGAAACACGGTCGTCGTGATCGAGCACAATCTCGAAGTCATCAAGACGGCGGATTGGGTGATCGACCTCGGCCCCGAAGGCGGCGACGGCGGCGGCGAGATCGTCGCCTGGGGCCCGCCCGAAGACATCGTCAAATCCCCGCGCAGCTATACGGGGAAGTTTCTCGGACCCGTGCTGGCGAAAGCCGGCGGCGCGTCGCGGCGACGCGCGAAGAGTGCGTCCGGCGAGGCGGCGGAGTAAGGTCGTGAGCGAGACTTTCCGGCGGATTCAGTCCCTCATGCTCGCCGGCGGCTTTTCAGGATGAAGTCACGCCACCGGAAACGGTCATCCCCGTCGAGCGCGCTCTTGCGCGCGGGAACGGGGATCCAGTACGCTTATACGCTCATGTGCTTCCACTGACGTTACGGAATACTGGGCCCCCGCCTTCGCGGGGGTGACGGCACCAAGTGCTGCAACGTTTGGAGGCGAACATGACACGCCATCGAAGATCGACCAAACTGATCCACGAAGGCGGCTATGCCGCCGAAGTGGAAATCGAACTCGAATACAGCGACGAAAGTTGGTCTCCCACCATGTCGGGAGCAGACGCGCTTAAGCTCGAAACGGTTATTCTTGCATTGCGTCATGGCGATACTGTCGAGGCCTCGAAGTACGGCAAGGTGTTCGCACTAAAGCCGGTCGCAGCAGAGTAACGGCTTGGCGAGAACGCCTGCCCTCCGGGCTTGACCCAAGGGTCGCCTGGGGCCCGCCCGAGAACATCGTCAAAGCTCCGCATAGCTATACGGGCAAGTTTCTCGGACCCGTGCTGGCGAAAGCTGGCAGATCGGCGCATTGCGGCATAGGCTACCAGCGGCGAGATAACGAAGTGATAGCCAAATTAGTTTCCACAACACGCTATCCGAATTTGTATAAATGCTGCATCATAAGTTGTTTTATTGCTTTGATCCTAACACGACGCTTAATAGGAGCAGGTCTTGCTTCAGGAAATTAGAATTGCAAACGAAGCCAGCTACCATAGTAGTGGAGAGACGCTCAATAACTTGAAAGCAATAAATTTTCTCTTCGGAATGAACGGCGTCGGCAAGACGACAATTTCGCGAGTGATAGACGATCCCGTCTCGCATCCTTTCTGCGGCCTAACGTGGCAAAAAAGCCGCCGCCTTCCATGCCTTGTCTACAACAAAGATTTCGTAGAACGGAGCTATACGCCGCAGCTTGCCGGAATCTTCACCTTGGGAGAATCCGCA
>JANMAN010000548.1:0-12435 GCA_031359885.1 Tardiphaga sp.
GCGACAGCGTGAAGATCTCGCAGCCATCGGCGGTGACGCCGACCGAGTGTTCGAACTGCGCGGACAGCGAGCGGTCGCGGGTCACGGCGGTCCAGCCGTCGGAGAGGATTTTGACGTGCGGCTTGCCGAGATTGATCATCGGCTCGATCGTGAAGAACATCCCAGGTTTGAGCTTCACGCCTTCGCCGGGGCGGCCGACATGGATGATGTTCGGCTCGTCGTGGAACATGCGGCCGAGCCCGTGGCCGCAAAAATCGCGCACCACGCTCATCTGCTGCGGCTCGACGAAGCTCTGGATCGCGTGGCCGATGTCGCCGGTCGTCGCACCCGGCTTCACCGCGGCGATGCCGCGCATCAGCGACTCGTAGGTGACGTCGATCAGCCGCTCGGCTTTCCGTGCGACCGGGCCGACCGGATACATCCGGCTCGAATCGCCGTACCAGCCATCGACGATGAACGTCACGTCGATGTTGACGATGTCGCCTTCCTTCAGCACGCGGTCGCCGGGCATGCCGTGGCAGACCACATGATTGATCGACGTGCAGGTCGAGAAGCGATAGCCGCGATACATCAGCGTCGCGGGATAGGCGCCATGGTCGAAAGCGAAGTTGCGCACGAAATCGTCGATCGCCGCCGTCAGCGCGCCCGGCTGCACGAGGGCCGCGAGTTCGTCGAGGCATCGGGCGACCAGCGCGCCGGCCTTGCGCATTCCGGCAAAACCGGCCGGGCCATGCAGCTTGATCTGGCCCGTTTTGCGCAGGGCGGTCTCGGAGGCTTCGACATAACTCATCGGGCAGGGCTTATCTGATTGGCGTGACGTGATAGCCCCAATTTAAGGGCCGCAGCGGCGAGTGCAAGCGAACTCAGCTTGCGGCGACCTCGACCACCGATTCGACCGGTAGCGCGCCGCCGCGAATGCGGATTTCGCGCACGGGGTAGGGCACGCGGATCGCCTCTTTCTTGAACACGTCCCACAGCGCCAGCATCACGTCGCTTTTGACGCTGTCCATGCCGTCGGGTGTCGCGATCCAGAAGGTGAGCGAGAATTTCATCCCGGCCTCGGCGAATTCGGTGAGGATGCAATTCGGCGTCTTGGTCTTGTCGGCGCGAGGCGAGGCGCTCGCGATTTCGATGGCAAGCCGGCACACCAGCCGCGGATCGGCTTCGTAATTGGTGCCGAAATTGACCTTCACCAACGAGTTTTGGTCGGTGTAGGTCCAGTTGACGACCTTCTGCGTCACCAGGTCTTCGTTCGGAATGAGGATCTCGCGGCCGTCGCCGGCCGCGACCGAAATGTAGCGCGTGTTCATCGCGCTGATGCGCCCCGAACTGTCGCCGATGCTGATGAGATCGCCCGGCTTGACCGATTTGTCCGCGAGCAGGATCACGCCGCTGATGAAATTCGCGACGATCTTCTGCAAGCCGAAACCGATACCGACACCGACCGCGCCGGAGAAGATCGCGAGCGCGGAGAGGTTGATGCCGACCGCGCTCATCACCAGCGTGACGGCGAAGATCATCAACGCCAGCCGCATCATCTTGATGAGCAGAACCTGAATCGACGGCGTCAGATCGCGCGACTGGATGATGCGGCCTTCGAGGAATTTGCTCGCGACGTTGGTCGCCCATAGCGCCACCGCGAGCAGCACGACCAACTTGATGATCAACAGCGGCGTTAGGCGCAGGCCGCCGAGCACGATCGCGAAGGAATCCAGCGCGTCGATGGTCGGGTCGAGCAGATTGAGGATGCTGAGCGCGGCCACCAGCCAAGCCGAAATCGTCACCAGCTTCACCAGAAACTGATTGCGGATCACGCTGGTCAACAGGCTGATGACGAGCCAGGCCAGAGCCAGCCGGGCCGACACCGACAGAAGATAGCTGCGGCTCGGCCAGGTCATGGTTCGCATCGTAATCCGCGCGGCGATCATGATGATCGCGAACGCCGCGACCGAGGAGCTGCGCGTCAGCACGCGCGCGAACATCCGGAACGGTGCCGGCCATCCCATCGCCAGCGATGTCACGTCGACGCGCGAGCGTACCGTCGCGCCAGCGCCGTAGGCGAGGCCGGCCCCGGCGATGATCAGCCCGAGTTGCAGGTAGAACCACGGCGAGGTCACTTCCGCGCCGAGCGAGCGCGTGATGGACAGGATGTATTCGGTGACGTCGCTCAGATCCATGATGCTCTCGTTGTCCCGGCTCGTGTCCTGAATCCGACGCGATCGTTCGCGACAATCATCGGATGGTCGAATTCGCTAGATTGAATCGGGCATCGGAATGTCGATACGACACGACGCCGCATCGGATACTCATGACGATAAACGGTGGCAGGACGCCGGTTCGATGGAGCTGGCAGAAAGGAGTTGGCGTGGAACTATGGCGACGATAAGGATGCAAATGCAAGTATCGGCAGACCGTGCACGCGTTACCCCTGGCCCCGGAGTTCGATGACATCCCTTGACGCCGTCAACGTTGCGATCCTGTTCGGCTCGGTTCTGGTCATGGCCGGCATCCTGTCCAGCCTGCTGGCATTGCGCTTCGGCGCGCCGTTGCTGCTGGTGTTCTTGTTCATCGGTATGGCAGCGGGCGAATCCGGCCCCGGCGGAATGCATTTCGACGACGTCCGCACGACCTACCTCGTCGGATCGATCGCGCTCGCGCTGATCTTGTTCGACGGCGGCCTGAAGACGCGCTTCCAAAGCATCCGCACGGTGCTGGCGCCGTCCTTGATGCTGGCGACGGTCGGCGTGCTGGTGACCGCGCTGATCACCGCGCCGATCGCCAAATATGCGCTCGACATCAACTGGGTGCAGTCGCTGCTGGTCGGTGCGGTGGTGGCCTCCACCGATGCGGCGGCGGTGTTCCTGCTGGTCCATGCCCAAGGACTGCGGCTGCGGCCCCGCGTCGGCGCGACGCTCGAAGTCGAATCCGGCACCAACGATCCGTTCGCGGTGTTTCTCACGCTGATGCTGGTCGAACTGCTGTCGGTCGGCGAGAGTTCTGTGACGCGCGTCATTCTCGAATTCGCCAAGGAGGCCATTCTCGGCGGCATCATCGGCGTGGTCGGCGGTCGCATCGTCGTGCTCGCGCTCAACCGCGTCGAACTGCCACAAGGCCTGCACGCGCCGTTCGTGACGACGGCGGCGCTGGTGATCTTCGGCCTTTCGCAGATCAGCCACGCCTCGGGATTTCTTGCGGTCTATCTCGCCGGCATGATCATCGGCAATCTGCCGACGCGCGCGCATAATTCGGTCGTGACCTTCCTCGACGCCGCGACATGGCTGGCGCAGATCGTGATGTTCGTGCTGCTCGGCCTTCTGGTGTCGCCGCAGCGCGTGCTGGAAAACATCTGGCCCGCGATCGGCGTCGCGCTGGTGTTGATGCTGGTGGCGCGGCCGGTTGCGGTGTTCCTGTGCCTTTCATTCTTTCGGTTCAACTGGCGCGAGCGGACCTTCATCTCGTGGGTCGGTTTGCGCGGCGCGGTCGCGATCTTCCTCGCGTCGATCCCTTTGCTGGTCAATTTGCCTAGCGCCTACATTTATTTCGATGTCGCGTTTATCGTCGTCATCATCTCGCTGTTGCTGCAAGGCTGGACGCTGGGCGTCGCCGCGCGCTGGCTGCACGTGGCGCTGCCGCGCTCGGATCGCGGGCCGCGCCGCATTGAATTGGATCTGCCGGGGCAGCTCGAACAGCAACTCGTCGGCTATGCCGTGCGGCCGAAAAGCCTGTTTCTGCGGCGCGGGTTGTTTCCGTCATGGTCGAAGCCGACGCTAGTGATCCGCGACGAACAGATCTTGTCGCCGATCGAAGCCACTCCGATTGCGGCGGGCGACTACGTCTATCTGCTCGCGCCACCGGAAAAGGCCGAGGCGCTGGATCGGTTCTTCGTCGACATGCCGCCGGTCGCCGCACCCGATCCGCATCTGCTCGGTGATTTCACCGTGCTCGGCGACGTGACGCTCGGCGACATCGCGGCGGTCTACGGCGTGACCGTCACCGAGGACGACGCGCGGCTGACGCTGGCGGATTATTTCGACATCCATCTCGACCATGCGCCGAAAGCTGGTGCGACCTTGCCGCTGGATTCGATCGTGCTGGTGGCGCGCAGCATCGGCGGCGGCCGCGTCAACGTCGTCGGCCTGCGGCTGCCTGAAGACGAGGACCACCCCGCACCGCCGCTGACGCGCAAAGCGAAGTTCAAGCGCAAATTGTCGAAGACCTGGGACGCGCTGTCAGGGCAGTAGCAATCGTCATTCCGGGGCGCGCGCAGCGTTAGCTGCGAGCGAACCCGGAATCTCATTATGTTCATTTTGATGAGATTCCGGGTTCGCATTCGGCAAGAGCCGACTGCGCCCCGGAATGACGTTATTATTTCGGCAGTAGCTCCACGCCGCCGACCGCAGCGACCCGGCCGCCTTTCAGCATCACGACCTGCGTCGCCAACTGCCGCATCTCGTCGGCGTCGTGGCTGACATAGACCGTCGGCACGCCGGTCTCGTCGCGCAGCCGCACCAGATACGGCAAGATCTCCGCCTTCCGGGCCTCGTCGAGCGACGCCAGTGGTTCGTCGAGCAGCAGCAGACGCGGGCGCGCGAGCAACGCGCGGCCGAGCGCCACACGCTGCCGCTCGCCGCCGGAAAGTTGCCCGGTGCGGCGCGCATGCAACGCACTGATATCGAGCAAGGTCTCGATCCGCGCGGCGTAATCGAGGTCGCGCGGCAGGCCGTTCATGCGTCGGCCGTAATCGAGATTCTGCGCGACATCGAGATGCGGAAACAGCCGCGAGTCCTGAAACACGTAGCCGATGCGGCGGCGATGCGCAGGCACATGGATGCGCATCGCGGTGTCGTCGAGCACATCGTCGTCGAGCACGATGCGGCCCCGATCGGGCGCGAGCAAGCCTGCGATCATGTTGACGAGCGAGGTCTTGCCGGTCCCCGACGCGCCGAACAGGCCGGTGACGCGGCCGTCGCTCTCGAAGGCGACGTCGAGCGAAAATTCGCCGAGCTGTTTGGAGGCGTCGATCGTCAGCACGATCAATTCCCGTGCAGGCGCAGCGTGGCGCGCCGCGCCAGCCACTCGGACGCGACCAGCGCGGCCATCGCGATGACGACAGAGACGATCACCAGCCGCAGCGCGGCGCTGTCGCCGTCCGGCGTCTGGATCAGCGAGTAGATCGCGGCCGAGATGGTCTGCGTTTCGCCGGGAATGTTCGAGACGAAGGTGATCGTCGCGCCGAATTCGCCGATCGCTTTGGCGAAGCCGAGCACCATGCCGGCGAGCACGCCCGGCAGCGCCAAGGGCAATGTGACGGTCGCGAATACGCGCCAAGGCGCAGCCCCGAGCGTGGACGCCGCCTGTTCGAGCTTGCGATCGACCGCCTCGATCGAGAGCCGGATCGGACGCACCAGCAGCGGGAACGACATCACGCCGCAGGCCAATGCCGCGCCGGTCCATTTGAAGGCAAGCACGATGCCGAGACTGTCCGCGAGCCACGCGCCGACCGCACCGCGCCGACCGAACGTCAGCAGCAGCAGATAGCCGGTCACGACCGGGGGCAGCACGAGCGGCAGATGCACCAGTGCATCGACGAGGCCCTTGCCCCAGAACTCGCGCCGCGCCAGCAGCCACGCCAGCGCGATGCCGAGCGGCGTCGCGACCAGCGTCGCGACCAGCGCCACGCGGAGCGACAGCGCGATCGCGGTCCATTCTTCGGGGGTGATGCTGGACATGCGTATTTAGTTTGACCTCTCGTCATTGCGAGGAAGCATCGTTTCTCGTCTCCGAGACACGATGCGACGAAGCAATCCATTTCTTACTGCCTCGAGAGACTGGATTGCGTCGCGTCGTCCGACATCGGCAACAGCCGATGTCAGCCTCGCTCGCAATGACGGAGAACTCACGACACCGGCTTGATGAGAACCGTAAATCCGTATCGCTCGAAAACCGTCTTCGCCGCAGTGGAGCGCAGGAAGGCAAGGTAATCGTTCGTCTCGGGCTTCGCGGTGATGGTCGCTGCAACCGGATAGACGATCGCCGGATGCGAGTCGGCCGGGAAACTGCCGACGACTTTCACGCCGGGCTCGATCTTGGCGTCGGTCGCATAGACGATGCCGAGATTGGCCTCGCCGCGCGCGACCAGTGTCAGCGCCGCGCGCACGCTGTCCGCCATCGCGAATTTGGTCTCGGCGCTTTGCCATGCGCCGAGCTTTTGCAACGCCGCCTTGGCGTATTTGCCTGCCGGCACAGACTTCACGTCGCCGGTCGCGATCCGGCCGTCGCCGGCCAATGTGGCGAGATCGAAACCCGGATCGATGGTGATGATTTCGATCTTGGACGCCTTCGGCGCGATCAGTACGATCGAATTGCCGAGCAGGTTAACGCGTGATGGCTCGTCGATGGTTTTCTTCAGCGCGACGTAGTCCATCCAGTCGGTGTCGGCCGACACGAAGACATCTGCCGGCGCGCCTTGCTCGATCTGCTTGGCGAGCGCCGAACTGGCGGCATAACTCGCGACGATCTTGATTCCGGTTTTCGTGGCGTAGGCGGCATTGATGTCGTCGAGCGCGTTCTTCATCGACGCGGCGGCGAACACCGTGAGGGATTTGTCCTCCGCGGCGGCCGACGCAGACATTCCGCCGAGGAGCGACAGTGCGGCGAGGCCGACGACAAGGCGGCGGGTGACGGCAATCATGGCGCGCTCCAAAACCTGAAATCCAAGCGCGATCGCGCACGGCTGCGCGCCGATCGAGGCTTGCGATGAGATTGTTCGCGACAGGCGGAAGCGCCGTTCCGGCAACCTTGCGGACTGACAGTCCGGAGAGCATCGCTGCGATCGATCATATCAGGCCGATCGCGCCGGTAAAGGCCGGCGCACGGCTTGGCGGCGTGAGGATGCCTAACGCTTTTTCTTGGCGCGCGGCTCGGGCCCGAGGGCTTGCGGATCGAAGCCGATGTAGAACACGTAATTGTCGCCGGCCGATCCCTGCGGCACCGGATAGACCACATCCTCGCCGACCAGGCTGAACGCGACGCTGGTATCGGACATCGCGACATTGGTGCGGAAGACCTTCGTGGCGATCGTCTTCGGATTGACGCCCTCCTGCACCACCGCGACGCGCAGCGGCACATCGACAGCCGCGGGCGCGCCCGCAGGTCCGGCGATGACACGGCCCTGAATGCCGATCCGCGCGACGATCTGGCCGCCGCTCAGCGTGCAGTCGCGCGCCGTCCGCGTGATCGTCGCCTGATAGCGCAGATCGAGCCCTTGCGCCGCTTTGCCGGGCAGGCCGACCGCATAGGTCGATGCGCCCGGCCGGATGCTCACCGAAGGACAGTCCAACTCGTCCGGCGCGGCGGGCGTCCCGGACGGCGAGACTTCCTGTGCCGGCTGCGAATTGCCGCCGAACAGCGATTTGAATCGGTCCGTGATCGATTGCGCCGATACGGCCGACGCCGCAAAGGTGCCCCCGACCAGCGCTGCGGCGAACAGCGCCGCGCCACGCGTCGTCACTCGTGTCCCGACCATCCGATATCCCCGTCCTTGTCGCCGACATCCCACCCGCGGCGCGCTTTATAGCAGCGCAATCGCGGCGCGCCAAAGGCTGTCCTGCTTCAATACAGCGGCGGCGTCTGCGCGATCTTCAGCGTGCCGAGATAGACCGCGCCATCGACGAAGCGCAGCGGGAAGGCACGCGCCTTCTTGCCCTCCAGCATCGCTTCGGTGCCGAGCGAATTGATGCCCGCCGCGACGCCGGCATTGGCGTTCTGCCGCGCTACGCGCGACAGGCCAGGAATCATCCGGTCGAGTGCGCCGATAACGTTGTTGACGTCCTGCGCCTTCACGCCGGGCGCGAGCCTGTCGAGCGTTTCCTGCTGCACGCCGTTTTCGAGCAATTTGTCGATGCCGAGGGCCGGCACGATCGCTTCGAGTCCCGCGACGGTCATCTGCATCTCGCCGTCGAGCCGCCCTTCGGCGGTGAGGCCGAGTGAGCCCGCGCCGATCGCCAACAGCGCGCCCTGTTGAATGCGCGACTGCGTGATCTCGATGCGGCCGCCATTCGCTTGAAGCTCGCGCAGCCGCTCCGGCCAGGGCTTCGCCGAGAAATCCTTTAGCCCGGTCAGCCGCGCCCGGATATCCGTATCGAACGGCGCGAGCAGCACCGGATGGACATCCTGAATGCTCGCGCCAGTCGTCTGGATCACGGTGTCGATCACGGGCTTATCCGCCGTCGAGGTCTCGGCGAAGCGGCCATGCATCTCGGCGTGCTTAGCGCGAACGAGCGCGACCTGCACCGCGCCGTCGATGCGGTCGATCGCCGGATCGTCGAACAACAGCGATACCCGTTGCGGCACGCCGGGTAGCCCGACGATGCTGCTGCGCGCGCCGGTCCAGTTCACCACCATCAGCGGATGCTGGGCGCGGTCGCTGATCGTCGCCGGCGCCTTGAATTCCGCGATCAGCCGGGTCGGGTCGTAGACCTGCGCGACGACGAGAATTTCACCGAGCTTCGCGGTGACCGGCGCTTGCGCCTGCGCCTGATCGGCGGTCTGGCCGCGCAGCGTGACGCTCGCGCCTTCGCAACGCACTTCGAGCCGGAACGGATAGCCCGCGACCGAGCGTTTGGCGCATTCATAGATGCGTCCCGCCGCCGCCTCGCGTGCGCGCCATTCGTCGACGGATTGATCGACCTTGCCCGCGGCGACGTACCAGAACGCGCTCCAGCCCAAAGCGGCGATCAGCAGCAGGCCGGGCGCGATAAAGACCGGCCACAGTCGACGGCGGCGCGGCAGTACGAAATGGTCTTCGGAATAATTGTCTGTCATGGCGCGACCTTGGCGGG
This sequence comes from Tardiphaga sp., assembly GCA_031359885.1. Classification (GTDB taxonomy): domain Bacteria; phylum Pseudomonadota; class Alphaproteobacteria; order Rhizobiales; family Xanthobacteraceae; genus Tardiphaga. The sequence goes on from JANMAN010000548.1 coordinate 8,841, forward strand.
ACGATTTTGTCAAATCGGCGATGGCGCAACATGTTTCGGTTGCCCCGTCATTGCGAGCGCGGATCGAATTGGCGAAGCCAATCCGATCCGAAGCGAAGCAATCCAGCCCTACCGTTGATTCAATTAAAACTGGATTGCTTCGTCGCATCGCCCCTCGAAGACGAGGGGCTTACTCCTCGCAATGACGCTGCTTGGTTGGTCATCGCAGCTAGGTCTGCTACTCAACCGGTCATGGCATTGACCGCATCTCCAGATCCGATGACGACCGAGGGCGACCTCTGGGTGTTCGGCTACGGCTCGCTGATGTGGCGGCCCGGATTCGATTTCATCGAGCAGGTGCCGGCGCGGCTGATCGGCGAACACCGCGCGCTCTGCGTCTATTCATTCGTGCATCGCGGCACGCCGGAAAAGCCCGGACTCGTGCTCGGTCTCGATCGTGGCGGCGCGTGTCGCGGCATCGCGTTTCGCGTTGCCGCCGAACATCGCAAGGCGACGATCAGATATCTGCGCGAGCGCGAACAGGTCACGTCGGTCTATCGCGAGGTGACGCGCTCGCTCTGGCTCGACGACGACGCGCGGCGACGCGTCAGCGCGCTCACTTACGTCGTCGATCGCAGCCATGTGCAATATGCCGGACGTCTCACGCAACACGAGCAGTTGCGTTTCGTGCGGCAAGGTCACGGACAGTCCGGCATCAACCGCGATTACGTGTTGGCGACGGTTGCCGCGATCGAAGCGCAAGGCTGTCGCGACCGCCCGCTGCATCAACTCGCCGTTGCATTGCGTGCCGACGCGCCGGTGCTTGCGTAAGGTCGCCTGCCATCCCGTCATAAAATGATCCCGGAATGGCCTCGCAATGTGACGGGCACCGCCACACTGTGTCTTGCTCTCGCCACATGGAAATTGATTTTACGAGCATCCGCGGCGGCTGTCCCGTCGCGGCAGGGTACCGTGGGGGTGTCTTGTTGAGGACCATGAATGATTCAGTTGTTTGCGTTTCGCCGCACGCTTGTCGCTTGCGTGATGGCACTGTGTTCGATCGTCATCGTTGCGTCGGCGTCTCCTGCGGATGCGCGACCCCGACATCGTAGCCATCACGTCTCCGGTCAGAGCTACCATCATCATCACACCGTCTCGCAGCGCTACGTCCGCAAGCATTACGGGCAACGCCGCCATCACGCACGACGAAGCCGCGCCGCGATGCGCAGCGAGATTCGTCGCGCATCGCGCAAGGCGATCCACCGCGCTCACAGCGCGCGTCGCGATATTCGCCACGCCAATCGTTCGCACAAAATCAAACAGTCTCGCAGCGCGCGGACGTTCCGCAATGCCCATGCCGCGTTGATGCCGCAGGACGGCGTCTCGACGCAGGATTTTTCGCCGCGCAACAACATTGCAGCGACGTCGCACACGCCGGCGATGGCGTCGGCATCCATGTCGGGTTCGGGATCGGCATTGGTCGCACAGGCGCGGCGTTACATCGGCGGCAATCCGACCGGCCGCTCGCGGCTGTGGTGCGCACGCTTCATGAACATGGTGCTGCAACGTGCAGGCTTACGCACGACCGGATCGGACATGGCGCGCTCCTTCGCGAGTTACGGCCAGCGCGTGTCGGGTCCGCGCGTCGGTGCGATCGCGGTGATGGCGCGCGGCAAACGCGGCGGCCACGTCGGGATCGTCAGCGGCGTCGATGCGAAAGGCAATCCGATCGTGGTGTCCGGCAATCACGGCCGCCGCGTCGCGGAGTCGGTCTACGCACGCGGCCGCGTGTTCGCGTATGTGATGCCGAATTAAACACATCGTCTTTCCGGGGAGTTCGCGCATCCTGCGCGAGCGACCCCGGAATGACGTTGCGTTAAAACCTCACACCCCGCCCATCTTACAGATCAGTTTCCATTCGGCATCCGTCACCGGCTGGACGGACAATCGCGATTGCTTCAATAGCGCCATCTGCGCGAGGCGCGGCTCGGCCTTCACGGCAACGAGCGTGACGAACGTCTTCAACGGTTTGAGTGCCGCGACATCGACGCAGACGAATTTGCCGCTCTCGTCGCTCGCGTCGGGATAATGCTCGCGCACGATCTCGACGATGCCGACGATCTCCTTGCCCTCGTTGGAGTGATAGTAGAACGCCTGCTCGCCCTTCTTCATCTTCATGAGGTTGAGCTTGGCGGTGTGGTTGCGCACGCCGGTCCAGGGCTCGCCCTTTTTGCCCTTCGCAACCTGTTGCTCCCACGACCATGTCGAGGGCTCCGATTTCACCAACCAATGCGCCATCGTCTACCCCTCTGAACGAAACGGCCGCGTCAGCAGCGCGTCGATCGCCTGATCGATCGTGGCGCTGCCGTCGAGCACGGCGGCGACTGCCGACGCCACCGGCATCTCGATATGGTTTTCCCGCGCCAATTCGATCAGCACGGGCGCGGTGAACGCGCCTTCGGCGAGTTGCGGCGGCGGCGGTTCGTTGCGCCCGAGGGCTGCGCCCAATGCGAAGTTGCGCGACTGCGGCGACGAACAGCTCAGCGTCAAATCGCCCAGCCCCGATAATCCTGCGATGGTCTCGGCGCGTGCGCCGCAAGCCAACCCCAGTCGCATCAATTCGGAAAAGCCGCGCGTCGTCAGCGCCGCGAGCGCCGACGCGCCGAGATTGCGGCCGGCGACGATGCCGGCCGCGATCGCCAGCACATTCTTCGCGGCACCGCCGATTTCGACGCCGCGCACATCGGTCGAATGATACGGCCGGAACGTAGCCGATCCCAACGCGTGCACGAGATCGATCGCAAACGCCTCGTCGGCGCAGGCGAGCGTCACGGCCGTCGGCAATCCGCGCGCGACGTCGTCCGCGAAATTCGGTCCGGACAAAATCGCCGGCACGGCATCCGGCGCTGTCTGCGCGATGACCTGCGTCATGAACAGATGCGTGCCGCGCTCGATGCCTTTGGCGCACGCCACCACCGGCGTGGCCTTGCGCAGATGCGGCACGATGCTCGCCAGTGCTTCGCGCAGATTTTGCGACGGCACCGTCAGCAATACGATATCAGCGCCGGCGACGACGGATGCGTCGCCCACGACGGTCACCGCCATGTCGATCGCGATGCCCGGCAATCGCGGATTGTTGCGCGTCGCCTGCATCATCTCGGCGGCGGCTTTGCTGCGCGCGCATAACGCAACGTCACGCCCGGCGCGCGCCGCGACATCGGCCAGCGCCGTGCCATAAGCGCCTGCGCCGATTACCGCGACGGATTGTAGATTGCGCATCAATACGCCGCTCGCGTCTTGGCGAAGCCGGGCGGCGCGGTAGCGTTGCTATCGAGCGCCCAGCGCGCGCGCGGCGGCGCGTCGAGATCGTCGATCATGCCGAGCGCCAGGCGTTCCGCGCCGGCCCATGCGATCATCGCGCCATTGTCGGTGCACAGCGCGGGCGGCGGCACGATCAGCGGGATTCGTGCTTTGCCCGCGACGTCCTGCAACGCGCGGCGGATCGCCTGATTGGAGGCGACGCCGCCGGCCGCGACGAGCGCCGTCGGTGCGCCGAAACGCTCGGTGAAAATCGTCAAGCCCACCGCGATGCGGTCCGCCGTCGAGTCCAGCACGG
>JANMAN010000571.1:0-2197 GCA_031359885.1 Tardiphaga sp.
TGTTCGAGGCCGAGATCGCGCGCCCCACCGATACGGGCACGACCGCACCCCGCTCGCAGCAGGGGCACTGAGATGACGACGCATCAACAGCATCTCTATTTCATGGCGGAGGCGATCCGCGAGGCCGAGGACAGCATCGCGCAAGGCGGCCTGCCGATCGGCGCGATCCTGACGCGCGGCGACACCATCATCGCGCGCGGGCACAACAACCGCGTTCAGGAAAACAACGTCATCCTGCACGGCGAGATGAGTTGCCTGCGCGATGCCGGGCTGACCTCGTTCCGCGACACCGTGATGTACACGACGCTGTCGCCTTGCTCGATGTGCGCCGGTGCGGTCGGACTGTTCAAGCTGTCGCTGTTGGTGATCGGCGAGTCCGTTACTTTTCCAGGCAGCAAGGACATCCTGAGCCAGCTCGGCGTGCTCTTCATCGATCTTAACGACGATCGCTGCACGACCATGATGACAAACTGGCGCTCCGTTCCAGCCAATGAACGCCTGTGGCAAGGCGACATCGGCAACTGATGCTGAGCCGCCTGTTATTTTGACGCACGACTATCCTATGAGGGCGAAATGCCGATCAACATTCTGATGCCCGCGCTGTCGCCGACGATGGAAAAGGGCAACCTTGCCAAGTGGCTCAAGAAAGAGGGCGACGCGGTCAAATCCGGCGACGTGATCGCGGAGATCGAGACCGACAAGGCGACGATGGAAGTCGAGGCCGTCGACGACGGCACGCTTGCAAAGATCATGGTGCCGGAAGGCACGCAAGACGTCGCGGTCAATGACGTGATCGCGGTGATGGCCGGTGAAGGCGAAGACGTCAAGGCGGCAGGGGCGGGGGCCGGCAAGTCTGAAAAGAAGTCGGAGACGAATTCCGAGACCGTCAAAAACGCGCAGGCCGAAGCAAAAAGCGAGGACTCGCCGAAGACTGCCGATATCGCGCCGGCGAAGGAAGATCGTGCACCGAAGGCGGGTGCGTCGGGGCAGGCCAATGGACACGCAAACGGCACGGGGCGCACCTTCGCGTCGCCGCTCGCGCGCCGGCTCGCGAAAGATGCCGGCATCGAAATCGGTCGTATCGAAGGCACCGGCCCGCACGGCCGGATTATCGCGCGTGACGTATCTGAAGCGAAATCCGGCAAGGGCCTAAAAGCCGCGCCAGCCAATGCGCCGGCACCCGCTGCGGCGGCGGCGGCTTCGATGTCCGACAAGCAGATCATGGCCTTCTACAAGGAAGGCAGTTACGAGGTGATCCCGCATGACGGGATGCGCCGCACGATCGCGCAACGTCTCACGCAATCGACGCAGACCATCCCGCATTTTTATCTCACGATGGACTGCAATCTCGATGCGCTGATGGCCGCGCGCGAGCAGATCAATGCGGCGGCTCCGAAAGACAAAGAGAAGAAGCCGCTCTACAAACTCTCGGTCAACGACTTCGTCATCAAAGCGATGGCGGTGGCGTTGCAGCGCGTGCCGAATGCCAACGTCTCTTGGACCGAAGCCGGCATGCTGAAACACCGCACGTCTGATGTCGGCGTCGCCGTCGCGATGCCTGGCGGGTTGATCACGCCGATCATCCGCAGCGCCGAGTCGCAATCGCTGTCATCAATCTCCAACCAGATGAAGGATTTCGCGGCGCGCGCGCGCAATCGCAAATTGAAGCCGGAAGAATATCAGGGCGGCACTACGGCGGTGTCCAATCTCGGCATGTTCGGCATCAAGGATTTTACCGCCGTCATCAACCCACCTCACGCAACGATCTTGGCGGTCGGTGCGGGCGAGGAGCGTGCGATCGTCAAAAACGGCAAGATCGAGATCGCCAATATGATGAGCGTGACGCTGTCCTGCGATCATCGCGCGGTCGACGGCGCGCTCGGCGCGGAATTGCTCGGCGCGTTCAAAGCGCTGATCGAAAATCCGGTTATGATGATGGTGTGAGGTTTTTCTGATTTCCATAGCCGGCGTGCTCGGCACGCCACCTTCTCCACCACGCGATGCAAGAGCGCCAGTGGGGAGAGGGGAGAGAGAAAAGTTTTAAGCCAATGGCCGACACCTCATTCGACATCATCATCATCGGCTCGGGGCCGGGCGGCTATGTCGCGGCCATCCGCGCGGCACAAATCGGCTTCAAGGTCGCGATCGTCGAGAAGCAACATTTCGGCGGCATCTGCCTGAACTGGGGCTGCATCCC
>JANMAN010000583.1:0-2131 GCA_031359885.1 Tardiphaga sp.
GAACCACGAAACGATCGACATAGCGATTGCCCTCGAACGGCGTGCCGTCCGGCCACTCGCCGTACAATGTGCCGGTGTTGTAGACGACGGTATCGCCGACGCCGGGCGCCACGTCGGTGCGCTCCATCTTCTTCTTCACCCATTTGTAACGCATCGCATTGAATGCCGTCGTCTCGCGCGGATGGCCGAACTTGCGTCCGCCCGTGAAGGTGATCGCGACGTCGGACGCCATGAACGTGCTGGCAGTCTCGGGATCGGGGATCATCGAGGCGACGAGAAAACGCTCGACGATGTCGGCGGCGCTTGTGGTGTCGTCATGCGAGGTGGTGGCGGTCATCGGTGGAAGCTCCTTCAGTCTTCTCTTAAAATAACAACGCTGCTCCGAGGACGGCGCTTTCTTCCCTCTCCCCTTGTGGGAGGCGGTGGATCGGCCGAAGGCCGAGCCGGGTGAGGGGACGTGATTATACTTTGACTCAACCCCCTCACCCGCCTTCGCTGCGCGAAGGCACCCTCTCCCGCCGCGCGATGCAAGTGCATCGCTGGGGGAGAGGGAATGCAGAACATCAGCGCTCCCTTTGAATTCATCTGAATTCAAACCTTAACAACAGCCCTGCCCGCGAAACCATTGCGACACGGCGCTTTCGAATGGCGACCACGCCTGTTCGAGCGAACGATAGCGCGGCAGGTTCTTGCGGTACATCGCGCGCAACTCGACCTCCATCGCATCGAGATCGATACCGGTCGGCTTGCCGTTGCGGGCGATGACACGGCCGTTGACGACGACATCGCGCACGCAGGACATGTTGCCCCGCGCGAACAACAGATCGAGCGGATCGACCGGCATAATGGCATCGCGATCGAGCATGGCCGTATCGATGACGATAAAATCCGCAGGCGCGCCGATCTCCAACGTGCCGCTTCCGGCTGCGCCGATGGATTTGCGGCCGTTGCGGATTGCGAGCGCCAGAAATTCACTACGGCTCCAGGTGCGATCGAAGCCGACGCCGTCATGCGCCATCTGCACCAGGCGCATTTCGCGGATCGCGTCGTCATCTTCGTCGAGCGCAACGCCGTCGACACCGACGGCGATACGACATCCGCGTCGATGCGCGTCGGCGATCGGCGCGAGTCCCGAATGCAAATGCAGGTTCGAGCTGAAATTGGTGACGAGCGTCGCGCCCGACTCGGCGATCATGTCGAGTTCGTCCGGCCGCGCGTGGATGCCATGCGCCAGCGTGAGCCGGTCCGACAGAAATCCGATGTCTTTCAGATAGCGCACCATGCCGTCGGGAAACGCGCGGTCGGCGTAAGCGCGCTGATAGATCGTCTCCAGCAGATGCATGTGGATGCGGCGGCCGGTGGCGGCGGATCGCTCGGCAATCGCTTCGAGCAGCGCACGCGAACACCATTGCACGCCGGCCGGGCCGTATTGCACGTCGATCATCGGGCCCGCGACGGCGGCATGGATCGCATCGACGCGATCCAGGTATTCGGCCGGCGCGGCGGCCGGTTTGACGAACATGTCCGCGATCGTGCCGCGCGCGTCTTCGGGCAATGCGGCCAGCACGTCGGACTCGTCGCCGTAAACGATCGGGTTCTGGTCGCGCACCGCCAAGGCAAATGCCAGCCGCACACCAACATCCGAGGCCGCGCGCGCGATTTCGATGGTTTCCTCGACGATTCCCATCGTGCCGCTCGGCCGCGTGTAATGCATCATCACGCCACCGCAGCCCGCGCGGGCCGAGCGCGCCAGCGAGACGGCGGCGGCCAGGTAAGGATCGGGCGGCGTGCCGAATGCCGACCGCGCGATCCATGTTTCGAGCGGCAGATTCGCCGCGCCGAACGACGTCATCGACGGCCGCCCGTGATCGTGCGCGTTGACCAGCGCCGGAATGATGAGCGTGCCCGTCGCAGGCGTGCTGCTGTGTGTGGTAATGTCAGTGATGACGCCGTTGTCGTGCGTAAGAATCGCGTCGGCGATCAGGCGTTGCTCGCCGCCGACGAAGATGTGGGATGCGGAGTGGGTTTCAGTCATTCGATCTTATCCGCATCGAGCAATGGACGCGTGAGAGTTCTGCGCACCTCTCCCCTCCGGGGAGAGGTCGGAAGCAAGCGAAGCGACGCTTCCGGG
>JANMAN010000620.1:0-1672 GCA_031359885.1 Tardiphaga sp.
CGAGCGACGTGTAACCGCGACCGCCGTAATAATCGATGATGTCGCGCATCAGGATCAGACCGGGGCTGAACTTGGCGTTGGCCGACATCGTGTAGGTGTTGAACATCATCGAGAAACGATCGCCGTCGGCGACGCCGGCGAACATCGCGATCACTTCGTCGTCGCATTCGAGGGCATGCAGCGCGATCGCGCGCTCGCCGCCGCCGAGTTTTGCCGAACACGCGTCTCGGATGAAGGCCTCGATCCCTTCGTCGGCGAAGACGTCAGGCAATTTCTGTTCGGCCATTCGCAGCGGCTTGATCGCAAAGAACGCATCCAGCACGCGTGTGACTTCGGCCTGGTTGGTGGCGAGAAACGAGCGATAGCCCGGCAGCGCCTGGAGCTTACGTTCCTTGCCCTTGAGCCGACGGCGAAACGAGTTGCTGATGCGATCGGCCGGGGGCATGCCGGGCGGCATCAGCAGCAGCGGACAATCGTTGATGGAGGCCTGATGCGGCAGCAACGCCATTGGGTTGGCGACGTCCATCCAGCGGAGCGGCTGTCGCGTCAACGCCAAGACGTCGGCCTTCACGGCACTGGCTTTGATGCCCGCCATCAACGCATCGAGATCGGCGCGGGTCGCCGATGCCGCGAAATCGCGATTCCACAGCGCCATGTTGAACGTGACGTGCTTGCCGCCCAGCGCTTGCGCGATCCGCACGCCGTTATCCTGCCGCAGCCCGAGCGGCAGCAGCATCAGCGGATCGCGATCGACGCCGTAGGCCACGACGATGAAAGGCGTCAGCCCCTCATGCGGGCCGACATGGCGCAGCCACGCGGCTTGCAGATCGAAGCGTTGATAGGGTGTCGTCAGGGTCGACGGCGTCTCGAGCGCGCGCCAGATCGGCTCGGCGACCGCCATATCGGTGATGATCTCGACCGATACGATCCGACGGGATGATCCTGTCGGGAGGGCCGCGTCGCTATCGTCGATCATCGCGGCCATCGGCATGAAATTTCTCGTATTCAGGAAATATTTACGTTTATTTGGATGGCGACAGTCGCAAAGAAATCTCAACAAAACGTAAGCATCGTGAGTTGCATCGCAGGGTGGTTAAGGGAGCAGGCGTGGCGGAGCGAGCGAGCATTGCAGCGCGGGTGCGCGCCAACCTCGTGTGGGGGAGCGGGCTCGCGAAGCTTGCCGAACGACGCGGGACCGGCCGCAGCGCGTTGATCGGCTTCGATCGCGTGCGACCGCCGCAGCCCGGCGACTTCCGGCCGCAACGGCAGCTCGACGTCTCCCCCGAGAATCTCGATCGTCTGATCCGCGGGCTGAAGCGATGGGGCGTTAGCATCGTGTCGATGGACGAGGTCTGCGCGCGGCTGACCGGCAAAACAGCACATCGCTTCGTCAGCCTGTCGTTCAACGGCGCCTATCATGACGTCGTCACGTCGGCGCGGCCCGTGCTGGACCGACACGACGTGCCGTATACCGTTTATATACCATCGGCGTTTCCGGACGGCATTGCCGAGCCATGGTGGCTGGCGCTCGAAACCGTGATCGCCCGACATTCGAGGATCAGTCTCGTCGTCGACGAGAAAGAGTCGTTCTTCGCGTCCGATAGCGCCTTCGCCAAACAGCAGCTTTACGATCATCTTCATGACTGGATGCGCGGGTTGCCGCCGGCCCGTC
>JANMAN010000650.1:0-3341 GCA_031359885.1 Tardiphaga sp.
GACGGGCATAGGCGACGAAGTCGTCCAATGTCTTGACGCCGGATTTCGTGCTCGCCACCAACGGCAGCCCGGCACCGGGGATCACGCTGACCAGCGTCAAATCCTTGTCCAGGTCGTAACCGGGGTTTTTCATCATCACCCGGTTCATGATGTAGGTGGTCGAGATCGAGCACAGGATCGTGTGGCCATCCGGCTCCGCGCGCGCGACCTCCGCCGTGCCGATCGAGCCGGACGCGCCAACCTTGTTTTCGATGACGACGGTCTGCTTGACCTGCTTGGAGATGAACTCGCCGAACGCGCGTGCCAGCAAATCGGTCTGCCCGCCCGCGGGATAGCTGCAGATCATCCGGATTTGGCGCGACGGCCACGCAGCCTGCGCGGAGGCTTGGCGCAGGACGAAAGGCATGGCAACGGCGGCGGACCCGGCCGCGATAAAACGACGGCGATTGATGTTCGACGACATGGTTTCCTCCCAAATTTTTCTTGAGAGTAGCGCATCGTCCCGATCAGCGGCACGTGATGGGCGCGACAGATTGGCGCGTTCGCCAGGCGCGGTCTAAGTCCCGGCCACCAGACCTTTCGCAGGTGCACCCAAAGACGCACCGAGTTCGGACATGTCCTGCGAGATCTTTTGTCCCTCGTTCATCAGAGCGAGCCCGATCAGGTGTTTCGCAAACGGATCGCTGGTCATGCGGTAAGCTGCCACAAGATGATCGACGGCAGTGAGGTCGTCATTGGCGGCGATGAGGGTGTCGGACATTCGAGCCTTGGTCATGCGATTTGCCTTTCAGGGCGTCCGATATTGCGCTCCAGCACGGGGCCGGTCAGCTTCGCCACCTGCAGCACGCGACTGAGACTGGCATGGTTGATGCCGAACATGACGGCGAGCAATTGCTCGTCACCGACCTGTTGGGGAAGGCCCAGCGGCTTCACGTCGAAGCCGGCCATTTGGACGGCGGCAAGGCGATGCAAGCGGATCAGCGCCGTCGCCCCGACGATGCTTTCGTCGAGGCAATACTCCTGCAAGCCGGCGAGAAGTTCGTGATAGGTGGTGCCGCCGCGCTGCGTGCGCGCCACGGAAATTCGCGTCATCTCGTAGACATCCAACCGTGCCGGAACGTCGCCGTCGATCAAATGGCGAAAATGCTCGCTCAGCATGTGCGGCAACGTCGACGGATACAGTCGAAAGCATCCCGTCACCCGCTCATCGTCATCGATGGCGGCGAAGTAGATGGTGTGGTCGTTGTCGTACTGATCGACCTCGTAGCACCCGTCGCGATCGAAATCGGTCCAGCCGCGCTCCTTCACGAAAATCTCGTGCCTGAACCGGAACTGGCCCTCAAGCGTCTCGGCGAACTGGTCGCGATTGTGACGGTCGATCACTCGGATCATTGAGCGTCTCCGCATCTGACATGATGCGGAAGCCTCGCCATGATCCGGCGCGACGCACTATGGAGGAAGTCCCACCCTTGACCGGATCGCTAAAGGCTGATCTCGCCGCTCCGAAGCGACTCGGCCACGACCTGCGCCTTCGTATAGGAGTTGAGCTTGCGCATCGCGGAAGTCAGGTGCTTTTCAATCGTCTGTTCGGACACATGGAGGATCGAACCGGTGTCCCATGCGGTCTTGCCGGCGGCAGCCCAAGTAACGACCTCGCGCTCGCGCGTCGTCAGACGCGTCGGCGTCGAAGCGAGCCGAAGCCGGTTCATGCGGTTAAAGGCGAAGATCGCGATCATCTCGGCGGCGGCGTGCGATTGCGGAGGCTCATGCGAGGTCGCGAGCGAGAGCGCTGCCCGGTAGCCGAAACAATCGTGGATCGGAATGCATAGTCCGCGACGCATGCCGAAATCCGCGGCCGACGAGGCCATCAGGGTCCGCGAGATCGGATCGTCGGAGGGCGGCACGTCACTCCAGTCGAACGCGTCGAAACGGGTTCGGACGAATTGCGCGATCGGATCATGGTCGTGGAAATTCGAGCGGCTGTATTGATCGAACCAGTCCGAGGGCCAGTGTTGAAACAACACCAACCGATCGAATGTCTGGCGGTGCGGTGCCGGCGCCATCGCGAACAGCAGGAATTCGTAGCCGAGCGATGCGAGGTCGCGTTGGAGAGTGAGATGGAGTTCGTCGGAGGTCGTGGCCGCGTTGATCCGGTTGATCGCGTCGAACGCCGCCTTGAATTGGACCGGCTCCATCGAAATCCCCCTGCTGCGCTCATTTTGGCTACACGCAAAACGGGTATCAGTTAGCACGATTTCAACCGGCCGATCCAGTGGCACTCGCGCGAGACCCGACGTCAGTCGAAGCTCGCCTGGATGGTTTGACCGTCGGCGAGCCTGACCTGCACCACGCTTTTCGCGCCGCCCGGCAGCTTGGCGTCAGCCTTGCCGGAAAGCCTGTTCGCGTCCGTCGCCGCAAGCGGAATGCGGGTCGAACCGCTTGCCGTTACCACGATGGCGAGCCCGGTGAGCCCGGCGGCTGAAATCGGCCGGCTCGCCTGATCGCTGACGAACACGTCCACGACCTCGTTTTTGACGACGAGTTCGAGGTGATGTTTCGGCAGGTCCACAAGCCGCCCGCCATGCGGGCCCGCGCCATCATGCGCCATAGCCCAGCCGGGCAAAATCATTGCCACTCCGATCATGATTATACGTGACGCCTGGTCGATCATCGTGAAACCTCCGTGTGAATCTCAATAAGCCTGCATCGGCGCGACCGTCGGGCCGGATGTCGTGGGGTGTGCACGCAGCCGCTCCAGCGACGCCGCGCCGAACCTCAGAAACAGGATCGGCGTCAGCACCGCGTCGAGCAGTGTCGCAGTCATCAGCCCGCCGAAGATCGTGACCGCGACCGGGTGCAGGATTTCCTTGCCGGGCGTCTCCGCATCGAGCAGCAGCGGCACCAACGCCACGCCGGCCGCGAGCGCCGTCATCAGTACCGGCGTGAGACGCTCCTGCGAACCGCGTATGACGAGATCGCGCCCGAACGGCACGCCCTCTTGCAGCGACAGATTGATGTAGTGGCTGATCTTCAAAATGCCGTTGCGCGCGGCGATGCCGCCGAGCGTGATGAAGCCGATCATCGATGCGACCGATAGCGGCTGGCCGCTGATCCAAAGCGCCGCGACCGACCCGATCAGCGCGAGCGGAATGTTGCCCATCACGATCAAGGCCAGCACCGCCGAGCGATAGCGGCTGTAAAGAATGGCGAAGATCATCGTCAGCGAGATCAGCGACAGGATGCCGATGGTCCGGCTCGCCTCCTCTTGTGCTGCGAACGTGCCGTCGAGCTGCGCGGTCACGCCGTCCGGCAATTTTGTCGTCGCCACGGCATCGCGGATT
>JANMAN010000689.1:0-3575 GCA_031359885.1 Tardiphaga sp.
TCGTAGCGGATCAACGGCAGATGCGCGTCGAACAAATCATGGGCCTCGTCGCGCTTGTCGGCCTTCGACAGCTTCACCACGTCGATCAGCATTTCCGGGAATGCGTAGCCGGTCATCGCGCCATCGGCACCGCGCTCCATCTCGAAATCCAAAAACAGCCCGCCATTGCCGGTGAGGATCGACAACTCGCGTAAGCTTCCGTCCTTCTGGTAGCCGCGCAACGTCGTGATCTTTTCGAGGCCCGGCCAATCCTCGTGCTTCAGCATCACGCAAGACTTAGCGTCCATGATGATCTTGCGGATGACCGCCGGCGTCATAACCACCGTCAGCGTCAGCGGATAATCCTGCAGCACCCACGGCACGTCGTCGCCGATCGCCTCGATCGCCTGTTTGAAATAGGTCGTGATCTGGTCATCGGTACGCAGGGTCGGCGGCGGCGCGATCATCACGCCGGCGGCACCCGCATCCATCGACTTCAACGCCAATGAGCGCATCGCGGCGAAGCCCGGCGCGGAGACGCCAACGATGATCTGCATATTCGTCGCGCGCTTGACGAAGCGCGTCGCGACGGCTTCGGCCTCCTGCGCTTCGAGCTTAGGCGCTTCGCCGAGAATGCCCAACACGGTGACGCCGTCGCAGCCGATACCGGCATAGAAGTCGGTCAACCTGTCGATCGATGCGGCGTCGATGCGGCCGTCGTCGTGAAACGGCGTCGGCGCGATCGCGAAGGTGCCAGCGGCTTTTGCGGTGAGTTTCATCGGATGTCTTTCGATTTGTCTATCGGAGCTGCAATTCCAGCTTCGGGATAAAACGGTTAGGAATCGAAGTCGAGGCTACTTCGCCAGCGTCAATCGCACCCATGTCACGATAAAAATCGGCAGCTTGTGGATCGGATTCGATCATGAGCATTGTCGCGCCTTGCGCAACAGCAATCTGCTTCGCCCAATCAAACAGTCTGCGACCTAAGCCACGACGCATCCCAGTAGGATCAACAAATAGCTTCTCGAGTTCAGCGACGTCGCCGCTAATTCTGACTTCAGCCATCCCAACAATGCTGCCGCCGATTTCTGCGATTTGCACGATCGACCGAGCTAGTGTGTCTGCCGTCAGCGTCAATTCCGCATGGCACGTGTTCATAAAAGTCTCGTCGTATCCCCATACGCTTTTCGAGCGAATACAGAGTTCGGTTAAAGCTATGCAGTCGTCGACACTGGCGGATCGCAGTCTGACCTCTGACGCATCATGGGTGTGACTGACAGTCACCCCAGAACCGTCCGGCCGCTCTTGATGACGGTGATGCCGCGCTCTTTGACCTTCGCCTCGAAGAAAATCACGTTGCCGTCTTTCCACAAATCCATACTGACGGTTTCACCGGGATAGACCGGCGACGAGAACCGCACCGCATGTTGTTTGAACGCGGACGGATCGTAATCCGCGTAGGTCTGTAAGACGCCGCGGCAGGTCAGACCGTAAGTGCACATGCCGTGCAGGATTGGACGCGGAAAACCCGCGCGCTTGGCAAATTCCGGATCGCTGTGAAGCGGATTGCGATCGCCGCAGAGCCGATAGACCAGCGCCTGATCCGGTCGCGTGGAAATCTCAACGGTCTTGTCCGCCGCGCGTTTCGGCATCGCATGCGGTTCAGGCTGGCCTTCGGACGGGCCGCCGAAGCCGCCATCGCCGCGCGCGAAACGCGAGGCCAGCAGCGTCGCCAATTCCTCACCGGCCTCGTTGCGCAGGATCGTCTTGTGACGGATCACGACGCCTTTGTCCTTGCCCTTGTCGAAGACGTCCACAACCGTGGAACCCGCCGTGATTTTCGCGGCGACCGGCAGCGGCCGATGAAACATGATATCGCGTTCGCCATCGACAACGAGAAGCTTGTTGAGATTCATCTCGCCCGGACCCGCGCCCCAGGCCGCCACCGACGCGAACGTCGGCACGACTTTCAAAGGCCGGTCGGTGAAACAGGCCTCGTTGACGAAGCCCAATTCCTTCTCGTCCATCGGGTCGGCGCCCATGCCGATGCCATAGGCATAGAGCATCACGTCGCGGTCGGTATACGCGTAATTTTGGCCGAGATTTTTCAGCGCCATCAATTCGTCGTAGCGAGCGGACATCCGTGGCTCCCGTGGCTTCGTTTCTTGTTTTTGACGCGTCGAATTTCTAAGCCGTCGTCCCGCCTTGGCGGGGATGACGGCTCGTCGTGTATTTTAGACAACCGTAAAGAACGGTAAGGGCGCGCCGTCGGTCGGCTTGAAGACCACTTTGACTTTTTGTCCGATCGCCAGCGACTTGAAATCGCAGTCCACGAAGTTGGTTTGAAGCGACGGGCCTTCCTTCAACGTCACCCAACCGATCGCGTAGGGACCAGTCGGCGATTTTCGCATCAGGCTGAAGGTGTAGATCTCGCCCTCGCCCGTGCTTTCTTCCCACACGGTATCGTCCGAGAAACACAGCGGGCAGATCGAGCGCGGAAAATAATGCGCCTCGCCGCAGCCGTTGCAACGCTTGATGAGAAACTTACCGTCTTTGGCGGCATCCCAAAAAGGCTGGCTTTCGGGATTGCCCTGCGGCGTCGGGTATTTTTTGGCGTCGTCCGTCATCACACGCGCTCCAGAATGGCGGTCGAGGCCGCGTGACGCACACCGAGCAATCCGCCGGTGCCATGCGCGATCGCGAGATCGCAGTTCGGCACTTGCACCTTGGGGTGTGCCTCGCCGCGCAATTGCCGGACGGCTTCGAGCAGCTTCGTCAGGCCGCCGCGATTGACCGGATGATTGCTGCACAGGCCGCCGCCATCGGTATTGAAGGGCAATTTGCCGACGCCGGAAATCAGATTGCCGTCGGCGACGAACTTGCCGCCCTCGCCTTTCTTGCAGAAGCCGATGTCTTCGAGCTGCATCAAAACCGTGATGGTGAAGCTGTCATAGATCGACGCGTATTTAATATCTTTCGGCGTGATGCCGGCTTCCTCGAAGGCGCGCGGGCCTGACCAGACGCCGGCGGAATAGGTCAAATCGAGATCCTTGCCGCCGCGCGGACCTTTCATCGCCTCGCCATGGCCGATCAAACGCACCAGAGGTTTCTTGAGGCTCTTGGCGATTTCGGGCGTCGTAACGATGAATGCGCCGCCGCCGTCCGAGACGACGCAGCAATCCATGCGGTGCAGCGGATCGGAAATCATCGGCGAGTTCAGCACGTCCTCGACGGTGACGACATCGCGCAGCATCGCGTGCTCGTTGTATTGCGCGTGGTGCGACGCCGCGACCTTGATCCACGCCAATTGCTCGGAGGTGGTGCCGTATTCGTGCATGTGGCGCATCGCGCACATCGCATACGCGTTGTGCGTGGTCGCGCCGTAGGCCTGCTCGAAATCCTGCTCGGCCCCGAAGGCGCGCGGTGCCATCACCGAGGTGCGCGGCTTGCCGGCCAGCGTGACCAAAGCGATCGAGCATTTGCCAGCCGCAATCGCCTGCGCGGCGTGACCGAGGTGGATGATGTAAGAGCACCCGCCGGTTTCGGTCGAGTCGACGTGGCGCGGCTTTAGTCCGAGATAATCCACCATCGACCAC
>JANMAN010000721.1:0-7915 GCA_031359885.1 Tardiphaga sp.
AAAAGCGCGCCGAGTTTGCCGCCGGGATGCAGCACGCTGAAGTCGATCGAGCTGAAGCCCCGGCCTTCCAGCAACGCGATCGCCAGCGCATCGCCCAGCGCCAGCAACATCAGCGAAGAGGTGGAGGGGGCGAGATTATGCGGGCACGCCTCGCGCGCCTTCGGCAGCGTCAGCGCGACATCCGCGGCCTTGCCGAGCGTCGAATCGGCATCGGACGTCATCGCGATCACGCTGATGCGAAAGCGTGTCGCATAGGTGATGAGGTTCTTCATCTCGGCCTGCTCGCCGGACCACGACAGAGCGAGAATGATGTCGTCGGCCGTGATCATGCCGAGATCGCCATGGCTGGCTTCGGCAGCGTGCACGAAAAACGCAGGCGTGCCTGTCGACGCAAAAGTCGCGGCGATCTTGCGGCCGATGTGGCCCGACTTGCCGAGCCCGGTGATGATCACGCGGCCCTTGGCATCGCGAAGCAGATCGACGGCCGCAGCGAAGGCTGCACCGAGGTCGGACTGCATCGCGGCGGCAAGCGCCGTCACACCGCTCGCTTCGGCATCGAGCGTCCGCAATGCCGATGCGACGGCATCGGCGGCACGATCGGGAGCTTTGGCAGATGGCATGGTTGCCGTGCGCGATCTGGCGGAAGCCGGTTTCGGCTGGGTCATGAGAACGTCCGGTTGGTTGAGCGCCAATCCTACCACGGCGCAGGCTTGCAAGCGACGGCCGCGATCGCCCCTCGCAACGGGTCATTAACCATAAGTGTTTTAACTCTCTTAAGCATAACCCGAGGTTCCGCCGCCGATCTGGCGGTGCCTCGGGCCGCTATTGTGGAGTGGTCAGTGGGGCGTCGCGCAACGAAAACGGACCGCCGGATGAGCGACGCGCTGTTGTGCGCGCGCGCCGCGTGGCTGTGCGCCGGCGCTGTCATTTACGCCGGCACTGCCCAGGCGCAAACGATGACGCCCGATATGCTGCGCCCGGCTCGCGACGGCGTCAGCGTCGCGTCGGAGTTGCGCCGGACCACCGAAACACCGGCCCCTTCGCGGATCGGCAACATCCCGACCTACGGCACCGCCGTGGCCGCCGGCGCGGGCGGCACAGGTTACAATTCGCTCAATCGCCGCCGTCCGGCGCGAAAGCCCTATCCCGGCACGCCGAAGCAATTGGTCTCGCCCGGCCCCGGCAGCCCCGTTCCGATCGTGCCGGAGCCGCCGCTGACGATCCCGCCGTCGTCGCTCGCCAACAAACCCCCGCTGCCTCCGGCGCTCACCGGCTCCGTGGTCGGCCAGCCGCTCCGCAGGCGCTTGAAGCCCGACGTCGATCCGTTCGGCGCGGTCGGCGACTATGCTGGCAGTTTCCTCGTGAAATCGGCGGTCGAACTTTCCGGCGGCTACAATAGCAATCCGGGCCGGTTCATCACGCCGCGCGGCTCGGCGTTCTATATGATCGCGCCGGAATTCCTCGCGGTGTCCGACTGGACCCGCCATGCCGTCGTCGCGGATCTCAGGGGATCGTTCACCGGCTACGGCCAACAATTCCCGTCAACGGACGGGACGATTTCCGGCGTGCCGACGAGCGTCGATCGCCCGGATTTTATCGGCCATGTCGATGGCCGGCTCGACGTCAGCAAGGAAACCCGCCTGACCTCGCAATTGCGGCTGCGGGTCTCGACCGACAACCCCGGCAGCCCGAACATTCAAGCGGGTTTGAGCAAATATCCGTTGTTCGCCGCTTACGGCACCACGGTCGGCGTCGAACAGGACTTCAACCGATTCAGCGTCGGCGCAGGAGCCACATTCGATCGCATCGCATTTCAGGATTCGCAGCTTACCAACGGTGTCTCGACGCCGAATACGGACCGCAACTACAATCAATATGGCGGCGTTGCGCGAGCCAGCTACGACATCATGCCGGGGCTCAAGCCCTTTGCCGAGATCGCTGCCGATACGCGCGTGCGCGATACCGAGTTGGATCGATCCGGCTTCAAGCGCGACTCGAGCGGCATCAGCGGCCGCGTTGGCAGTAGCTTTGAGTTCACGCGGCTGATCACCGGCGAAGCGTCGATCGGTTACGGCGCGCGGATGTATCAGGATTCGAGGCTGAACAACCTGACCGGCTTGCTCACCGCGGGGTCGCTGACCTGGCAGGTCACGCCGTTGACCGCATTGCGGGGGACCGCGACGTCGTCACTCGACGAGACGACGCTGGCCAACGCGTCCGGCGTCATCACGCGGACCTATACCGGCGAAGTCGTGCATGATTTCCGCCGCTGGCTCACGGGCATCGGCCGCTTTACGTATGGCACGTTCGAGTATCAGGGCGTCGGACGCACTGACGAACTATACTCGGCGTCGGCCGACGTCATCTTCCGGCTCAACCGCTCGCTGCAACTAAAAGCGCAAATCCGCCGCGACGAAATCAAGTCGAACGTCGCGGGCGGAAGCACGGCATCCAATGTCGTCATGGTCGGCGTCCGCGTGCAGAATTAGTTAGCGCCGCCGGCGAAACTTGACGCCGCTGCCGTCGGCGAGCCTGTTCGCGATGTAGTCCGTCGCCAGCAACGCCTCGCGTTGCGGCATCTTCTCCTGCGGGCTGCGATCGGTCTCCCACCACGACGCCCGATGCGATGCGCGCGGCAACGCGGCATCGATCATCTCTTCGATCTGTTCCATGCTCAGCACGATCTCGGCGGCGGTTTGCCGCTTCAGAAAATCTCGCAGCGGATCGTAGTCGTTCACGGCTTGGCCTCGGCGAGATACCGCGTCATCTCGGCGCGCAATCCGTCCGCAAGGTCCGGGCGCTGCAAACCGAACGCGATATTGGCGCGCAGAAAGCCAGCCTTCGAGCCGCAATCATGGCGCTCGCCCTCGAACTGTAGGCCATAAAATTTCTGGGTTTTGGCGAGGCCGATCATCGCATCGGTGAGCTGGATTTCGCCGCCCGCCCCGCGTTCTTGCGTTTCGAGAATCTTGAAGATTTCCGGCTGCAAAATATAGCGCCCGGTGATCGACAGGTTCGACGGCGCGGTACCCTTTGGCGGCTTCTCGACCATGCCGTCGATCGCGAACATGTTGGCCTTGCCGGGCTGGCGCTCGGCGCCGCTGACGATACCGTATTGATGCGCCAACTCCATCGGCACTTCCTCGACCGCAACGATGTTGGCCTTGTCACCGAGACCTTCGGCGGCAGCGATCATCTGCGCCAGCACGCCCGGTTTGTTTAGGACCAGTTCGTCAGGCAGCACCACGGCGAACGGCTCGTCGCCGATGATGTCGCGCGCGCACCACACCGCATGACCGAGGCCGAGCGGCGCCTGTTGGCGGGTAAAGCTCATCGCGCCGGCAACCGGCTGGCTTTGCGCCAGCAACTCCATTTCGGCTTTTTTGCCGCGACTGCTGAGCGTCGCGTCCAGCTCGAACATGCGATCGAAATGATCTTCGATCACGCCCTTGTTGCGCCCGGTGACGAACACGAAATGCTCGATGCCGGCTTCCCTTGCTTCATCGACCACATACTGGATCAACGGGCGGTCGACGATGGTCAGCATCTCCTTCGGCATCGCCTTGGTGGCGGGCAGGACGCGGGTGCCGAGACCGGCGACAGGAAATACGGCTTTGCGAATTTTCATCAGGGAAAAACTTTTCGTTGCGGCATGATCGGCCCAAATCGCCCAAACCTAACGTCTCTGTTATCTGGTTTGCAGCGGGCGACAAAGCCGGATTTGTGGTGGCGATCCGTCGCAACGTCTTGTCATCGAAAAGGCTCCATCGTTAAGTCGATAGAAACCAAGAAGAAGCCTCTTCAATCGATGAGTCATTGTCAGGTCGGACGCAGATGAGCGACGTCAAAAGCAGCTACGGATTGTTCGTCTTGGGCGCATTTGTGCTCGGAGCGCTCGTGTGCCCGAACGCCCTGATGGCGCAATCCGCGGTGCCGGACTTCCTCGGCGGCATCTTCACGAGCAAGCCCGCAACGTCGGCTCCCGGCGCGCCATCGTCCAACCGCACCGCACAGGCACCCTCGACCCCGCCGACCAACGCGCCGCCGCTGCCCTGGACCGGCGAGGACGGCGCATCCGGCCATCCGCTCATGACGGCCGCCGCGATCCGGCAATCGGCGGCGAATTTCGAGGCTTGCGTCGCGGGCTATTGGCCCGACGCGGCCAAGCGCGGCGTTACTCGTGCCAATTTCGAGCGCTTCACGGCAGACCTCACGCCGGATCTGCGGATCATGGATTTGATGGATTCGCAGCCCGAATTCACCAAGGCGATCTGGGAGTATCTCGACATTCTCGTGAACGATCGCCGGCTCGAAAAAGGCCGCGAGGTTCTGGCGCAGTACAAAACGATCTTCGACGCGGCCGAGAAAGCCTACGGCGTCGACCGCTATATCGTGGCGTCGATCTGGGGCATCGAATCGAATTATTCGACGCAGATGGGCGACCGTAGCGTGTTGCGGTCTACAGCAACGCTGGCCTGCGTCGGCCGCCGGCAGGCCTATTTCAAGGATGAATTCCTTACCGCGCTGGACATCCTCAACCGCGGCGATCTGCGTCCCGAACAATTGCGCGGCTCGTGGGCCGGCGCTTTCGGCCCGACCCAATTCATGCCGACCGCGTTCAAGCGTTTCGCGGTGGACGGCGATGGCGACGGCCGCCGCGACGTCGTGGACAATCCGACCGACCTGATCTTCTCCACGGCGAACAACCTCAAGAAAGACGGCTGGCAGGCCGGACAGAGCTGGGGCTACGAAGTGGTGCTGCCGCGCGGCTTCGACTTCATGCTGGCCGACCGCGCCAAAGCCATGACGATCAGCCAATGGGAACAGATCGGTCTCAAGCGTGCCAACGGGCAGGCGTTTCCGCGAACCGCAGAGAAGGCCTACGTGCTAGCCCCGGCCGGAGCCGATGCGCCTGGATTTCTGATGATGCAGAATTTCCGCGTCATCATGAAATACAACCCGGCCGAGGCCTATGCGCTCGCGATCGGCCATTTCGCCGACCGGCTGCGCGGCGGACCTGCCTTCGTGCAGCCTTGGCCGCGACAGGAGCGCGTGTTGTCGCGCAGCGAACGGCTGGAACTCCAGCAGTTGCTGGCCCAACGCGGGTTCTATCGCGGCACGCCTGACGGCCAGTTCGGCGGTATGACACGTGAGGCCCTGCGAAGCTTCCAGGCGTCGATCGGCTCGCCCGCAGATGGATTTGCGTCGTCCGACATGCTGGAACGGCTGCGCGGACGCTGATTTCAGGCTAGGTTGAGGTCACGACCGGCAGGAACGGGCACCCCGCTCGCCTGTTTGTGGCCTGATTTGTTCGATAAAAATTGATACGATCACCTAATTCGACAACGACGGACACCGATGCGCCGACCGACCAGCCGACCAAGCACCTTTTTGCGGGTGTTGAAGGAGACCGCCCCCGTTATCGCGACGGTGGTGGCCGGCATGCTGCTGCTCGGTTTGGCTGGGCCGGCAGCGGCTCAGTTGTTTCCGTTTTTCGGTGGCAACCAACCGCAGCGCCAGCAGCCGCAGCGTGGCGGCGGTGGGTTCGGCGGTTTCTTCGGCGGTGGCGGCGATAGCCCGTTTTTTTCGCCGTTTCAGCAACAACAACCGCGCCGCCAAATCCGCGAGGATTTCTCGCGCGCCCCGCAGCCGGAAAAACGCGACGCCAACGAGCCGGTGCCGGAACGCAATGTCCTCGTGCTCGGCGACGCGATGGCCGACTGGCTCGGTTACGGCCTCGAAGATGCCTATGCCGAGCAACCGGACATGGGTGTGATCCGAAAGCACAAGACCGTCTCGGGCCTGATCCGCTATCAGCCGAAGGGCGAACCCGCCGATTGGATCGCCGCTGCGAAGGGCATTCTCGCTCAAGAGCGCCCCGACGCGATCGTCGTGATGCTCGGTCTGCAGGATCGCGTGTCGCTGCGCGAACCGTTAGCCACCGACAAAAAGAAAGATGCGCGGGCCAAACCGGACGATAAGCCGGACGCTGAATTGAGCGACGATCCTGACATCGCCGACCCGTCGCCGATCATCGCTCCGGAGCGCGGCGCGCGGACAGCGACCGCCGGCGCGATCGAATTCCGCGATGAGCGCTGGATCGAACTCTACGGCAAGAAAATCGACGAGATGATCGGCGTCTTGAAGAGTAAGAACGTGCCGGTGCTGTGGATCGGCCTGCCCGCAGTGCGCGGCGCGAAAGCGACCGCCGACATGTTATTTCTCAACGGCATGTACCGCGCGGCGGCCGAGCGCGCCGGCATCACTTACGTCGATGTTTGGGACGGATTCGTCGACGAGTCCGGCCGGTTCATGCAGCAGGGTCCGGATTTCGAAGGCCAGATCCGCCGCCTGCGCTCCTATGACGGAATTT
Organism: Tardiphaga sp.; assembly: GCA_031359885.1. GTDB lineage: Bacteria > Pseudomonadota > Alphaproteobacteria > Rhizobiales > Xanthobacteraceae > Tardiphaga. The sequence continues at coordinate 6,374 of JANMAN010000721.1, forward strand.
ATTTTACGCGGGCTGGCGCGCGGAAGCTTGCGCATTACACCGAGCGCGAGATTTCGCGCCTGTTGTCCCGAAACGCACCGATCCAAATTCCGACCGAGCCCACACCCGAAGTCGAAGTGAAGCCCGACGGCCCCGCCCCACGCCCCTTGGCCGGGCCGATCGTCCCGCTCGTCGTGTCATCGGTCGGCACCGATCAATTGCTCGGCGGACCCGGCGTGCGTCCGGTCGCGACCGACGCCTTGGCGTCCCGGACGCTGGTGCGCGGCGAACCGCTCGATGCCCCGGCGGGGCGTGCCGACGACGCCGCCTGGCCGCGCCGCGAGGTCGGCCGCGAAACCGCCCCACGCGGTGGCGACATGCCGGTCGCGGCCGTTTCGCCGAATAGCGTGACGCCAGTGATGGCGCCGGCGGCTCCGCCGAAACCGCGCAAGCCGCGGCCGAACAACAACCAATTCGTTCAACCGCAACAGTCGTTTCCGGGCTTTTTGGGCTTCGGCGGGCCGCAGCAACCGCCGCCGCAGCGCCCGCGTCCAGCGCAGCCCGGCCCGCGCCAGCCTGCCGGATTCGGTCCGTCAGCGGGAATCTCGGGATTTTTCCGCTAAATCCTGTTCCGACACATCGAACCTTTGCAAAGAAGACGGCACCAGCGCCGGCTTTAATGCCGGAATGAGCCGCGTCCGCTCGCGACGCACCGGGATCGCGCGATAGACCTGTTTGGTCGCCTCGACGATATGAACGCCGGCGAACGGCAGCGCCAGCGCGTCGCCGGCGCGCTCCCACGCCATCGCGGAACGCAGAAACCAGCCGCGGCCGATCGGCGGCATGAACAAAGCCTCGCTCCAAGATGACGGCGTGAACCAGGTCTGCCGCAGCAATTGCGTGATCTGCGAGCGCGAATAAGGCCGCCCGTGCCCGAACGGCGTGTTGTCGGTGCGGGTCCAGACGCCGCGCCGGTTCGGAATCACCGCAAGCAACCGCCCGGACGGCGCCAGCACCCGCCACATCTCGCGCAACAGAGCGTCGGGATTGTCGGCCATCTCCAGCGAATGGACCATCAAAATGCGGTCTACGGACGAATCCGGCAACGGCAGCGACATCTGATCGACGAGCGCGGCAAGCGTCGGCCGCGCGGTCGGCCATTTCAGCACGCCCTGCGCCGCCGGCATGAATGCAAGGCAGCGCTCGCTGGTCTCGCGAAACAGTCCCAGATACGGTGTCGGATAGCCGATTCCGAGCACGCGTTGCCCGGCGGCATCCGGCCATCGCGCCTCGATGCCGCGATTGATCAGCCGCCGCGCCACGATGCCGAGGCGCTGCGAGTAGAAATTTCTGAGATCGATGACGTCGATGGTCATGCCGCAATGCTATCACGGCGGCGCGCGATCCAAAGCCCGCCGGTTCGAAGCGCGACGCGCATTGCCGCGGGCCCGTTAAGGCCATATCTGAGAGCAATCACGATCACGGAGAACGTACTCATGGCTGCCGAAATTCGTTTGTTTCCCTGCCTCGACGATAATTTCGGCTATTTGATCCACGATCCCG
>JANMAN010000745.1:0-2395 GCA_031359885.1 Tardiphaga sp.
CACGGGAATCGCGCTGGCCTATGTCGCCGCCGCACGCGGCTATCGGCTGAAACTGGTGATGCCGGAATCGATGTCGATCGAGCGCCGCAAGATGCTGGCGTTTCTCGGTGCCGAGATCGTGCTGACGCCCGCCGGGCAGGGCATGAAGGGCGCCATCGCCACGGCGGAAGAACTGGTGCGCACGACGCCGAACGCGGTGATGCCGCAGCAGTTCAAGAACCTCGCCAACCCCGACATCCATCGTCGCACCACCGCCGAGGAAATCTGGAACGACACCGGCGGCAACATCGACATTTTCATCGCGGGCGTCGGCACCGGCGGCACCATCACCGGCGTCGGGCAGGTGCTGAAGGCGAAGAAGCCAGGCGTGTCGATCGTCGCGGTCGAACCGGAGGAAAGCCCGGTGCTGTCGGGCGGGACGCATTCGCCGCACAAGATCCAGGGCATCGGCGCTGGCTTCGTGCCTGACGTGTTGGACCGCGCGATCATCGACGAGATCGTCAAGATCGACAGCGCCACGGCGATCGCGACCTCGCGGGCGCTGGCGCGTCACGAGGGCATTCCCGGCGGCATCTCGTCGGGTGCGGCGATTGCGGCTGCTTTGGCGATCGGCAAGCGGCCGGAGAATGCCGGCAAGACGATCGTCGCGATCGTGCCGTCCTTTGCCGAGCGCTATCTCTCGACGGCGTTGTTCGAGGGGATTTGAATTGATCGCTGCTTCGCGGCAAGCACTGCTTTCACCTCTCCCCGCTTGCGGGGCCGCGCCGCGAGCGACGCTTAGAGGTCGACCGGCGGAGCGTAGCGAAGTCGGTCGGGTGAGGGGGCGTCTCGCTTACAAAGAGCCCCTCATCCCAACCTTCTCCCCGTAAGAACGGGGAGAAGGAGCGCGCTGCCGCTACTGCAAAAGTCGTCGTCCATAACGATTGTTAGGAATCCCGCCATGCCATCACCGCCGCGCCGGCCGCGCACGTTAAGCGACGCCAAGACCGAAGCCGAGGCCGCTTTCAAATCGACGACGACCAAGCCGATCGACGCGCCGGTCAAGCCGCCGGCAGTGCCGGGTATCCGCGAGCTGGTGTCGCTGCGGATCGACCAGGAGGTGCTGGAATTCTTTCAAGAGGACGGCCCCGGTTGGCAGGACCGCATCAACGATGCGCTGCGCAAAGCTGCGGGAAAGTAGAAACACCTACCCCGCTCATTCCCGCGCAAGCGGGACTCCAGTCTTTGCAAGTCAGCGCCGTTGCTCTGGATACCCGCTTGCGCGGGTATGAGCGGAGGTGTCTAGCGCCCGAACAGCATGCCGCCGACGCCGCCGATCAGGCCGCCGCCGCCGCCGTAATGCCGACCACCGCCGCCACCACCACCGCCGCTGCGGCGTGACCGCCGTTCGGCGCGTGCCGGCTTCTCATCGGGCTCGTCGACCTTCGACGCGACGATCTCGCTGAGCAGCGCCGTGTGCTGCGACTTGTTGAGATAGCCACTTCTCGGATAACCGCGCGCGGCCTGCCAGCGCTCGATCACGCCACGGGTGGACTTGTCGAATTTGCCGCTGACCTTGGTGTCGAAGCCGAGGCCGTTGAGCCTGCGCTGGACATCGCGGCGCTGACCCTTGTCGAGGCCGATCTGATCTTCGCTGACCTGCGTGGCCGGATCGGCCGAGACGACCTTGTCGCCGGCGGTCAGGTTGCGGGTGGTCGTGGACACGCCGTCCTGCAAGGACGCGATTCGCGCCAGCGCCAGCGGCTTGAACTGGCCGTTCGGATAGCTCGTGACATAGGCGTTCAATTCCTCCGCCTTGTTCGAATCCTTGATCGAGCGCCAGAATTCCAGCTCGACATCGCTGCCGCCCGACGACGACGCGACGGCGGTCGCTCCGGGCGTGGCGGTCGCGGGACCGGCCGCGACGGGCTGGGCGGCCGGATTGAGATAGACCGCGCCGATCAGATTGGTATGGCCCCAGGGCAGTTGGCCCTTGTTAGTTTCTTCGTTGACCTGCGCGCGGACCTTGGTCATCGCCTGCTGGATCTCGATGCCGGGCGTCGTGATGTTGGCGAGCAACGCGCGGGTGAACGGGCTGTTGGTGCCCTGCTGGCCGTCGAGCGCGGTCTGGCCTGGGCCGGTCGCGAACGCGATCAGCGTGCCTTCGCCGGACTTCATTTCGGCGAGGCCAGTCTGCACGTTGACGCTGCGGGTCGCGGAGTTCGACTTGATCTTGGCCGCGAACGGGTTGTCGCGGCAGGCGTCGAGGAACACCAGCTTGACCTTGGCGTCGCCCATGGTCTGGTCGAGCGTGAGGTCGATATTGATCGCGGCGCCGAGCTTGACGTCCATTTCGGATTTGATGTCGGCGTCGATCGGCAAAAGATAGTTGGTGCCGGAGATGGCGATGCCGTGA
>JANMAN010000770.1:0-11104 GCA_031359885.1 Tardiphaga sp.
GGGCGGCGCGCACAACACGATGAACCAGTTCTAACAGGTTGCTGACGGCTGGATACGTCCGGCCGAACAACAGGAGACGACAATGACGACGGGTAGTAATTTCTGGGTGATCGGCGGCGAGTTCGGGTCGATGAACTTCCACAAGCTGGTGGAAGGCTCGGCCCAGGTTCAGGGGCCGTTCAAAACCCGCAAGGATGCCGAAGAGGCCTGGAAGACGGTGTCTGAAGAAAACCGCCATCGCGCCGGCGTTCGTTTTTCCATCGTCGAAGAGCCGAACCGCGCCACGACCTGATCGCGTTCGATAAGAAACGTCCAAGGATCGAGCACAATGACGGCCCCTTCCGGATATCCGGAAGGGGCCGTCGGCGTTTTGGCAGCCTGATCCATAAAACTTCAGGTGAAAGAGATGCAGCGCAACCAGCGCGTTCCCTCCCCCCTTGTGGGACGAGGCGAGCGAAGCTCGCTCTCAGAGGGTTAGGGAGGGGGGGCAGCGAAGAGCACTCCCTCGCGATACCCCCCTCTCCACCTCTCCCCCACAAGGGGGGAGAGAGCAGTTAGTGCCTGATGAAGCGTTCCGACTCAGTCGCCTAACCAAACGCGATCCTCAAAAACCTCCCTCAGACATGGCACGGACCAAGCCATTGCGAACAAACGCCCTTTTTTGCACTTATGCTTACTGATAGGTTAAACGCGATCGGCCCGGTGCAAAGGCAACCAGTGATGACGGACGCATCCAACAGGACCAACCAGCAGGATCCGCCGATGCGGTTGCGCGATGCGCTGCGTCAGGCCCGGATCGAGGCCGCCGGGCGCACCGGAGTCGTGGTCGATTTGCGCGACGCCGAAGTGGCGCGGCTCGAAATCCTCAACGATGCGCTGGACCAGCTATTTGCGGAAATCCCCGATCGCGTCGATCTCTTCGATCGTGGCATCAGCCAAGGCGACATGCCGAGGCTGTGGATCGACGTCGTCGCGCATATCGTGATGGGGCGCGACAAGCGGCTTTATCGTTTCGTGCAGGATACCCGCCATGGCCGCCTCGTGTTGGCCGAATCGCACGACACCGATGTGATGGTGAAAGCCGTCACCGATTATGTCGCGCGTCGCATGATCGAGCGCGAGCATGCCATGGTCGCGACGCCCTATCGTCTCGATCCGCCGACAGCGCCCCGGCCGCGCAGCCGCGTACTCAGTTTTGTATTCGGCTTCGTTGTGGGGATCGCCGCGCTGTTCGCGTTGGCGCTGTACGTCTCGCATCGCGGATTCTGAGAAAATCGCGCGACGCTGTCTGCGGCGATCCCCGAACTATGAGTAGACGATGTCCGACCGGTCGATCGGCAAGGCATCGACGATATGGCTGCATGCGTCGGGCATGACACGTCGCAAATCGGCCGAGGCTGCGAGCACCGTCGCGCGAAGATGCGCGATCTGTTTCAACGCGATTGCTTTGACCTGGGCGATGTCGCCTTCCTCGATCTCTTTGTCGATGGCGATGAGATAGTCCTGAAAACGGGTCAGCGTTTCCATCAAGCCCCGGCTGATCCCGATTGCGATCGTCACTTCGGTCCCGAGCACGCCGATCAAGGTGTCGATTGCCGATGCCGGCGTTTTCGATGAACGACGGACATCCTGTCGCGTCGTTCGCTGCGGCATTTGATGGCCGCTGAGGTGGATGATCTTCGCCGACGCCGCGTCGGAGATTTTTATGCGGTCGCCGGTGTCCCCTTTGAACTGTCCCGGCGCGGCCTTGCGTTTGCGCAGTGGCGTCTTTGCCCCGTTGCGCTTTTGAGTGTCGCGTTGCTGCGCCATGTTCATTCCAAAGTCGAGTTAGACGCCGCGTAAATTACTTTTGCGGACTACCTTAATACCGGAGCGCCGGGCTAACCTAGATCGATCAACGGTGTTTAAAAGTCCGCGTGTCGCACCCGGACTTTCAATCGAATGGTCGTGATTCGCATCGAATAACCGATCGCGAACTCACTCGATAAAACTATCATATGGCATTCAAGCAGCAGTGTATCCCGATGACGCCAGGAAGCATCGCTTAATGCCAAGTGGTTTTGATAAGTGCAGATAAAGTGTCGCAGATAGAACAAACATTGTCGGATTATGTCGCTTTACGAACTAAGCGGACTAGACTGCGCGCCAACGATTTGCATGATTGGTTGCAAGACGAGGTAACATCAACTTACCTCACGAAGCTACAACTCATAGTAGCAGCAAAAAATAGCACACTTCACCCACAGGAAGTCTTCTATGCCGGCGTCACTGCTAGGGCAATTTCGTTTGAGACGGCGCGCGAGCCATGACTCGCGCGTTGTGCGACTTGCAGGCGATCAGCTTGTCTGCCGAGCAGCCGGTGCGATGAATGTCGCGCCAGCCGGCGGTTTTCAGAGCTTCGATCAACTGTCGAATAGCTGTCGCGGCTCAAGCCGGCTCGCGCCCCCAGATCGCGAATGCCGATCCGTGGTGCATGGCGGACACGTTTTCGTCCCGCAACCCAAATGCGCGATCTGCACGATCTTCGGCTCACATACGGGCCTGAGAAAATGAAGCCCCCGATCATGCGGTCTTCGCCGCTTCGCCGATTTCCTTTCTTCACGACGGCGGATCCTGCTTACGCGCAATCCATCTTCGCGGAATTCGGCGTGACGCATTACGACGTCGTCAACCCGCTGGAATACGAATATCAATCGAACGTCGTGTCGTTGCAGAACATGGACCTCTATCACGGCGGCTGCACGTCCGGCGTCCGGACCAAATTCTCCGCCGTCGATTTCGTGCGTCAACGCATCACGCTCAGAGGCGTCGGCCGTTCGACCTTCGGGCGAACGAGCACCGATTTGAGCGTCGGCCGTTGGTCGGCGATGGTCCCCGGCGGCGAAAGCGGGACCTTCGACTTCGAAGCCGGTTACGAAGAAGCCTTAATGGTCGTGGACGACAAAGTCTTACGGAGCAAACTCGGCGCTTTGATCGACACTCCCGTGGACCGCGTCATCTTCACGCCGAGCGACGACGTGCGATCGCCAGGCCTCGCTCGCTATCGTCGGCTGCTGACGCTTTTGATGTCGGAAATCGAAGTTAGCGGTACGCAGGCACCCGGTCCTGTCATTAACGAAATCGCCGAAGCGCTGCTCGTCAGCTTTCTTCATGGCCAGACGCACAATTTCAGCAAGCGGCTCGCTGCGCCGGAGCGATCGCCGTCACGCGCGCATCAACGGCTCGCGGAAGACTATATCGCCGAGCGCTGGAACATGCCGCTGAGCATCGAAGAACTAGCGAAGATCACCAATGTCAGCGCGCGCAGCATCTTTCGCAGCTTCAAGGACACCCACGGATGTTCGCCGTTTCAATACGTCAAACGATTGCGGTTGCAGCATGCGCGGGCCATGCTGCTCGAACATGATCCGGACGTCGGCGTCATCAACATCGCGTTGAAATGCGGATTTCAGAGTCTCGGCCATTTCGCGAATAGCTATCGCAACGAATTCGGTGAACTGCCGTCACAAACAGCACGACGCTGACAGAGGTTTTGTATAACGTATGTGTGCATATTAAAAATTGATTTGAACGCATCATTTCAAACCCGAGCAAAGCCATGAACCGATCACCCCTCCGGCATTTTCCGCTCTATCAAACGCGTGATGCCAACGCCGCATGCGCCTTTCTCCAAAGCTATTTCGACTCGGATTTCGAAGTGACGGACGAAGCGCCAAACCGCGGCTTTACCGTCGATAAGGCTATCTTGCGCGATATGACTTTGGTTTATTCGGTCGCGAGTTTCGGGTTTCGAGCCCGGGTCGCAGGATCGGCCGTCGTCCAACAACGGATCTGCCTGTCCGGGAAAGGGCGCGTCACGACCGCGCGCGGCGGCGCTGACATCGATACAAGACAATGGTCGTCGATGTCGCCGGCCGGCGAAGGCGGATACCTCGAATTCTCCCCGAATTATGCGGGTTTGAGGATGGTCGTCGACGACGCGGTGATGCGCAGAAAGCTCGGCGCGCTGATGGGCGACGCGTCCGTCGATCACATCGCCTTCGGACGCGAGACCGACGTTCGGTCCCCGGCCGTCATTCAATACCGCCGACTGCTGTCGTTCCTGCTATCTGAGCTTGACGCCGACGGCCCACGCGCGCCCGGACTCGTCATCGACGAGATTGCCGAGGCGCTTCTCGTCAGCTATCTGCTCGGCCAGAATCACAATTTCACCAATCAACTCGTCCGGCCCGAACCGACCCCGTCGCGGTGGCACCAACGCCTGGCCGAGGAGTATATCGCCCAACGCTGGAACGAACCGCTGAGCATCGAAGCGCTTGCAAAGGTCACGAACGTGTCCGCGCGCAGCATCTTCCGCAGTTTCAAGGACACCCATGGCTGCTCGCCGTTTCAATACGTCAAGCGGGTGAGGTTGCATCACGCCCGCGCGATGCTGCTCGAACAGAATCCCGATATGGGCGTCATCAGCATTGCGCTCAAATGCGGCTTCCAGAGCCTCGGCCACTTCGCCAGCAGCTATCGCAACGAATTCGGTGAGTTGCCGTCGCAGACTGCGCGCCGCTAACGGCGCATCAGCGTGTGAGCCAACTCGCGGGCATAGCGTCGCCCATTCGTAGCGGCGCAGAACCGGCGCTTTGGGTCTGTAGCCCGCGCACCGACATCCGGATCGTCCATCGGTCGTCGTCGCGCGCGATGTCGAACAGATTGTAGGCCGCGGCGGGGCGCGTGCCGTGCGCGATGGACGACGCGGAGGGCACGCACACGACCGGAATGTCACCGCGCGGGCCGTCGATCCGAATGGTCGCATGCACATGGTCGTGGCCGTGCAGCACCAGATCGACGCCGCGACGTTTCAGGATCTCCAGCACCTCCGGCGCATCGGTGAGCCGCTTCATCGCGTATCGCGATCGCAACGGATGATGGATCAGCAGCACGCGGCATAAGTCCTCGTCCGCGAGCCCGGCCAGCATTGCGTCGAGCGCGTCGCGCTGTTGCCGCCCGAGCCACCCCGTCGCCATCAAAGGCGGCGTCGGCACGCCCGAGGATACCGCGATCAGCGCGACCGGTCCGCGCCGGCGCAAAAAAGGAAAGCCGGTCGTGCCGTCGTCGCCACGCAGATACGGCGCGAAGGTCGCGCTAAATCTATCCAGCGCGCCGTTCACATAAGCATCGTGATTGCCTGGGATCAGCGTCACGTCATCAGGCGCGCCGACGCTGGTCAGCCATTGCAGCGACGGTGCCAGCTCGGCGTCGAGCGCCAGATTGACGACATCGCCGGTCAACGCGATGTGGTCCGGCCGCTGCGCCTGCATATCGGCGACGAGTGCGTCGAGCACGTCGCGGCGATGAATCGCCACGCGGTTGCGCGTCCAATTCAGATAGCCGAGCATCCGCTTGCCCGTGAGATCGCGCAGCCGCACCACCGGCAGCGGCGGCACATGCGGATCGGACAAATGGGCCAGGACGAACGACATTTGCCGTCCGTTCTGGCAAGATCGCCCCCATGACGCAAGCAGGGCAGCCGCAGCGAATCGAAGTCGTCTTGTCATCCAAGAGCTGGATTGCGTCGCCCGGCGTGTCGTCGGCCGGGTGCCGACACGCCGGTTCGCAATGACGAGAATGGCCATGAACATCGATGCCATCCGCCGCGCCTGCGAGCCAGCGCTGCGACGCGTGTTTCATCTGTATTTTCGGTTTGCGCGCGGCATGACGCTTGGCGCCCGCGCCGTCGTCATCGACGACCTAGGCCATGTGTTTCTCGTCAAGCACGGTTACGTGTCCGGCTGGCATCTGCCCGGCGGCGGCGTCGAGGTCGGGCAGTCCTTCGAGGCCGCGATGCGCCGCGAATTGATGGAGGAGGGTTGCATCGAGGTGCTCGGCGAGCCCCGGCTGCACGGCGTGTTTCTCAACGCCCACGTGTCGCCCCGCGACCATGTTGCGGTCTTCGTGGTCAGACACTTTCGGCAGGATCGGATGCCCGTGCCGAACCGCGAGATCGTCGCCTGCGGCTTCTTCGCGCCCGACGCGCTGCCCGACGACACCACGCATGGCACGCGGCTGCGGATCGCCGAGGTGCTCGACGACGTGCCGCCGATGGAAACCTGGCGTTAGCGCTTCGGATCGTAAGATCGCGCGAAACCGTTAACGGCTGTTAGGATTTGCCGATGGGTGCGCCGGAGCTGAAACGCCAGACGACGATCCGCGGCGACATCGCCGGGATAACCGAGGCGTTGACGAAATTCGCCGACGAGCCGGCGACGACGCTTGATCCGGCGCGGCCGCGCATTGCCGTGCTGATCCCATGTTTCAACGAGGCAGCGGCGATTGCGACCGTGGTCGCGGATTTCCGCGCGGCGCTGCCGCATGCCGCGATCCACGTCTACGACAACAATTCGTCCGACGACACGGCCGCCATCGCGCGTGCGGCCGGCGCGCAGGTGCGGTTCGAGCGACGGCAGGGCAAGGGCCACGTCGTGCGCCGCATGTTCGCCGACATCGACGCCGACATCTATCTCCTGGTCGATGGCGATGCGACCTATGATGCGCCGAGCGCTCCCCGCATGATCGCGGCTTTGCAGGCCGAGCATCTCGATATGGTCGTCGGGCTTCGCGTCGATCGGGGCGAGGCGGCGTATCGCTTGGGCCACCGGACCGGCAACCGCATGCTGACGGGATTTTTGGCGTCCGTGTTCGGGCAGGCGTTCAAAGATATTCTGTCGGGCTACCGCGTGTTCTCGCGGCGCTTCGTGAAATCGTTTCCGGTGCTGTCGGACGGTTTCGAGATCGAAACCGAACTCAGCGTCCATGCGTTGGAACTGGCGCTGCCTGTCTCCGAAATCGAGACGCCGTATGTCGCGCGGCCGGAGGGCTCGTTCAGCAAGCTGAACACCTGGCGCGACGGCATGCGGATTCTCGCGACGATCGTCAGGCTATATCGCTCCGAGAAGCCGCTGCGATTTTTCAGCGTGATCGCAGCACTTTTGGCACTGGCCTCGGTCACGCTCGCGGTGCCCGTCGTCGTGACCTTCCTCGAACAAGGGCTGGTGCCGCGTCTGCCCACGGCGGTGCTGGCGATGGGATTGATCATTCTCGCCGTGCTGGCGGTCTCGTCCGGGCTGGTGCTCGACACCGTGACGCGCGGCCGCCGCGAGATGAAGCTGCTGGCTTATCTGGCGCAACCCAGCGTGCCGGACGCAACGCGCCCCTGATGGACCGCATGGCCGCCAGTGTCCCGAATCCGAAGTTCGCTCTGCCAAGCAGCGATCTCTTCGGCGAACTTCGGATTCGAAAGGACACTGGCAATCTATGAGTCTGGTGTGGTTTGGTTCAGAAGTTCTCTGGGAGAACTCGCTGCCATTCTGTAGAGAACTTCTGAACCACCACACCAGATGCTAATGCGCGCATCGATGCGAAGCGGACCTGCATGAACGATTTATCGCTGACGATAGCTACCGAGACCGCCAACGATGCGCAGATCATCGAGCGGCTGCACGCGCGGACGTTCGGGCCGGGCCGTTACGTGCTGAGCGCCTATCGGCTGCGCGAGCATGTCGAGCACCGGCTCGATCTGTCGTTCACGGCGCGGATCGGCACGCTGCTGGTCGGCTCGGTGCGGCAATTGCCGATCCGGGTCGGCAAGACGCCGGCGCTTCTGCTCGGGCCGCTGACGGTGGAGCCGCCGTTCCGCAGCCGCGGCGTCGGCCGCAAGCTGCTCGACCGCGCCGTCGCCGATGCGCGCACGCTTGGCCAGAAGCTGATCCTGTTGGTCGGCGACGAGCCCTATTACAGCCGCGTCGGCTTCAAGATGATTCCGAAGGGCACGGTGACGATGCCCGGCCCGGTCGATGCCAAACGGCTTCTGGTGCTGGAGTTGGTCGACGGCGCATTCGCGGATGTCTCCGGGCCGATCAGGCCGGATTGGGATTTTGTGAAGAGTTAGAAGTTCGCCCGCGTCCTTGCCACACGCACGGCCGTCATCCCCGCCTCTTGAGCGGGGATCCAGTATTCCGGCACGCCCATAACTGAACTCTCACGTCACAGCGTACTGGGTCCCCGCTTTCGTGGGGACGACGGCTGCATGTGGAGCGCTGACACCTAAAAATTCGATGTTCGCCGCAACGGAAGTTTCATGAAGATCGCATCACAGTTTTCTCTAAACCGCCGATTAGTGGATTTCCGAGAAAGAAAGCGCACCCGCGATGACGTTCAGGAAACGATTCGAAGCCGTTGAGAGCCACGTTGTGTTTTTAGTATACTTCTTTTTCTTCCGAATGATGTTGGTCGGAAGAGTTGAGGATTCACCTATTCTTGCGGCCGCAGATTCGACGCTTCTCTTTGTTGGTTTGATGACCTTCGTCAAACTTGCAAGCGCGCGAGAGCGACCATCCGAGCAAAAACCTCTGACGTGAATTTTGTGCATTTCGCGCGTGCCGAAGGTGCCATGCACTGCCGTCATCCCCGCGCAGGCGGGGAACCAGTAAACGCTGCCATCGCATTATAAAACGAGACGTCACGGTATACTGGATCCCCGCGCAAGAGGCGGGGATGACGGCTGAAAACGTTGCAAGTCTAAACCGTCTCAAAACTTCAAATTCGCGAAGGCGCGCACCCCGATGCCGGGCAATAACACCTCGTCCTTGTTGAACGACGACGCATTGCGAATGCGCTCGTTCAGCAAATTGTTGCCGAGCAAGCCGACATGCAGTTCGCGCGCGCCGAATGCGCGTGGATCGAGCGCGGTCTTGTAGCTGATCTCGGCCTTCAGCAGATTGTAGCCCGGCGTCGACGTCTCCGCGATGGCGGCGATGTCGTTCTGCGCGAACGCATGCAGCAAGTTCACGCGGGCGAGCCAGTTGGCGTCGCGCCAAAACAAACCGCCGCCGGCGCGCACCGGCGGAATGCGCGGCACGTTGCTGCCGTCCGCGAACGTTGCGCGCACGACGTCGAACTGGGTCTCGACGCCCCAGATGCCGCCGTAGATTTTCGACACGTCGAGCTGGCTCTGGAATTCGCCGCCGCGAAACGTCGCGTCGCGCTGCGAATAGACGGCTTGATTGAGTTCGGTGTCGACGCCGCAGGAATTGAAATCCTCGCCGCACATCACGCCGGTCAAACGCCGATAGATGAAGTTGTTGAACTTCGTATAATACGCCGTCGCCTCGAAGCGCAGCGGCCCCGTCGCGCGACGAAGCCCGACTTCGATCGTCTGCGCGGTTTCGATCGTCAAATTCGGATTGCCGATGTCGAAGGTCACGGTCGCATCGTGTGGGCCGCGCGAAAACAATTCCGCCGGCTTCGGCGCGCGTTCGACATATTGCGCGGTGATGCTGCCGACGAGATCGTGCGGCAGTTGCTGGATCAGCCCGACGCTGCCGCTTTTCGGCGTAAACGACGGACTGCGCGCGATGGCGGATTGCGGATTGCCGTCCGGCAGGAAGTCGGCCGGAAAATCGGGCGTCGTGCCGTCGAGCTTGACGTGTTCGATGCGGCCGGCGATCTGAGCCTTGGTCGTCTCGGTGAATTTCAGCTCGTTGAACACATAGCCGGCGACGCGGGTGTTGGTGTTGCAGCTGAACAGCCCGTTGTAGAACGCCGCCGGATCGTCGCCCGGCGCGTTCAATTCCTGATGACCCACTTGGACGCCGAACGCGGTCGTCACCGCCGCGAAGCGTGCGTTGAACGGCGCCATCTGAACTTCGACGCGGCCTTCCTGTTCGCGGTTGGTAAATGTTTGCCGGACGCCGTCGCTCTGGGGATCGTTGGGGTCGGAGCGGCCGAGTTCGTTATGCTTGTAGTCGGTCGCGCCCGCCCAGAAGCGCACGGCTTCGATTGCGGTCGAGTCCGGCCGATACTCGCCCTTCGCGGTGAATTTGGTTTGCTTGGCGTCGATCCGCGTCCGCGTGTCGGTGGCTTCGATGCCGGGGATGGCATAGAGCGCGTCGTTCTGCGTCACGGCCGCACCGATGAAGCCACCGTCGAAAATGTACGAGCCGCCGATCGAGCCGCCGCTGGTCTGCGCGCGGGAATTGGCTTGCTTGCCGTTGAACGGTTGGTTCGGATCGTTCAGATACGGATAGCCCGGAATGAAATAGTCGCCGCCCTTGCGGCCATAGGCGTCGGCATGAACCGCGACATTGCCGCCGCCGGCATCCAGCAGCACCGCGCCTTCGACGCCGCGATCGACCGAACTCACCGCTGTGCGGGTCTCCGCCGTGACGCAGCCGGTCGGCTCGGGTTTTTCCAGTCCGTAACTTCTGAACGGCGCGGCGCAGGCAGGCAGCGCGTCGGGGATACGATTGTTGCTGGCGCTGACGACGCCGCCGATCGAGGTCGAGCCGTATCGCAACGCCGCCGGGCCACGGATGACTTCGATCTGGTTGGTCGCCAGCGGATCGATCGGTACGAAATGATCTTCGCCCAAATCCGACGCGCCGTTCGCGGCCACGCCATTTTCGACGATGCCGACGCGGTTGCTGTCGAGGCCGCGAATGATTGGCCGGCTCGATGCGCCCGGCGCGAAGCTAGACGACGTGATGCCGGGCTTGCTGTTGAGGAGATCGCCCAGCGAGCCGCCGCCGGCGCGGCGGATCTCGTCGTTCGGCACCACGGTGACGGTGGCGAACTGGTCGGTCACCACAGGCAGCACGCCTTGCTGCGGAGCCGGCTGCGCAACGGCGACAGGCTGTTGCGGCTGCGGCGTTGCGGGGGCGTTACGCGCCGGACCGCGCGAGACGCGAACCGGGGCGGGCGGTGCCACGGGCTTGCGGCGGACGATCGGGCTCGGCGCCGTCACCGTGATGCCGGGCAGGGCGGTTTGCGCCCCTGAACGATCCGCGAGGCCGATCAAAAAAAGCGACGATGCGCCGGAGAGCAAAAGCGCGCGTGTGACGAAACTGGACATGAAAACCCCTGATCGCGCCGTGACGAAGCAACGGCGCATGCGACGGAGCCCCGCGCGATGGCGAGGCCGTTCGAACGGTCGCTGTCAGGTGGTCGGCGGGCCGCGGGGCTGGAACGGATGGCGCGCGGGGTCGAGATGCGCAAAGCCGGCATCGGTCACGCGATACAGCAGCGTGACGGCTTCCGGCAGATGCAGGATCGGCGA
>JANMAN010000778.1:0-7075 GCA_031359885.1 Tardiphaga sp.
CTCGCGTGCGAATTCGCGGCTGTAGGTGCCGAGACCGACGACCTTGAAACCGAGTTCGTCGGAAGCAATTCGCGCAGCGGCGACGGCGTGCGTCGCATCGCCGAAGATGAAAACGCGCTTGCCGGTCAGATACGTCGAATCGACCGAGCGCGAATACCACGGCAGCCGGGTCTCGGCCTTCGCCAGCACGTCGCTGGCGTCGATGCCGGCAAGACCCGCCACTTCGGCGATGAAGTCGCGCGTCGCGGTGACGCCGATCGGCACGATCTTCGTGGACGGTTGCCCGAAGGTGCGTTGCAGCCAGGTCGCGGCGACGCCGGCGATCTCCGGGTAGAGCACGACGTTGAAATCGGCGTCGCCGAGCTTCGCGAGATCTTGCGGCGTCGCGTTCATCGGTGCCGCGACGTTGATGTCGATGCCCAGTTTCGCAAGCAGTGCGGTGATCTCGTTGACATCGTCGCGATGGCGGAAGCCGAGCGCGGTCGCGCCCAAGAGATTGCAGCGCGGACGCACGCCTTCCGCGCGCGGTGCGCGTTTGGTGCCGGGCGCCGGGGCCGACGGGCCGGCGAGCGCGCGCACCAATTGATAGAACGTCTCGGCCGCGCCCCAGTTTTCTTTGCGCTGGTAGGCCGGCAAATCGATCGTCACGACCGGAATCGGCAGATCGAGCGCCTTCGCGAGACCACCCGGATCGTCCTGAATGAGCGAGCCGGTGCAGGACGCGCCGACGATCATCGCTTGCGGCTTGAAGCGCTCATAGGCGCTGGCGCAGGCGGTCTTGAACAGTTCAGCCGTGTCGCCGCCGAGATCGCGCGCGGCGAAAGTCGTGTAGGTCACCGGCGGGCGCTTGTCGCGGCGCTCGATCATCGTGAACAGCAAATCGGCGTAGGTGTCGCCTTGCGGCGCGTGCAGCACGTAATGCAAACCGTCCATGCCCGTCGCGACGCGCATCGCGCCGACGTGAGGGGGACCTTCATATGTCCAGACAGTCAATTGCATCAGGCCACCAGCTTTGCGCGACGCACCAGCGGGCGTGCGAACAGTTCGGCTAAATCGGCCGCCTGTTCGAATCCCTGGATGGGCGTGAAGACGAGTTCGATCGACCATTTGGTCGTGAGGCCTTCGGCCTCGAGCGGATTGGCGAGACCGAGCCCGCACACCGTGATGTCGGGGCGCGCGGCGCGACACCGATCCAGTTGCAGATCAACGTCCTGGCCTTCGGTGATCGCGGTTTCGATCGGCAGCATCGCCAATTCCTGCGCCATGTGCTCGCGGTGCAGATAGGGCGTGCCGACTTCGACGAGATGCATGCCGAGTTCGCGCGACAGAAAACGTGCCAGCGGAATTTCGAGTTGCGAGTCCGGGAAGAGAAACACGCTGCGTCCAGCGAGCTGTTCGCGATAGCGCGTCAAAGCGCGATCGGCGCGCAGACGATTCGGCTGCGTGACCGTCTCGAACGTTTCATGCGACACGCCGAACGCATCGGCGGCGGCGCGCAGCCATGCCGTGGTGCCTTCGACGCCCAAGGGAAACGGCGCGGCAAGACGTTGCGCGCCGCGATCTTGCAACGCGCGCGCGGTATCGGCCAGAAACGGCTGCGCCAGAAGGATTTTCGTGTTCGGTCCGACCGATGGCAGCGACGTGGAATTGCGCGGCGGCAGGAATTGGACGTTGCGAATGCCGAGCGCGTCGAACATGCGGACGAACTGATCTTCGACGACATCGGCGAGCGAACCGACCACCAGCAACGACGCCGCTTCGGTTTGCGCCGCCGGCAATTCGGGGACCAGCGAGGCCAGACACGCATCCTCGCCCTGGGTGAAGGTCGTCTCGATTCCGCTGCCGGAATAATTCAAAATCCGCACGCCGGGCGAGAAGCGCTGCGACAGCCGCAGCGCCGCTCGCGACAGATCGAGTTTGATGACTTCGGACGGGCACGAGCCGACCAAGAACAACAACTTGATGTCCGGGCGGCGGGTGATCAGTTGCGTGACGATACGATCGAGTTCGTCATTGGCGTCGGTCAGGCCCGCGAGGTCTTTCTCTTCCATGATCGCGGTCGCGAAACGCGGCTCGGCGAAGATCATCACGCCGGCGGCGGACTGGATCAGATGGGCGCAGGTCCGCGAGCCGACGACGAGGAAGAAGGCGTCTTGAATTTTCCGGTGCAGCCAGACGATGCCGGTCAATCCACAGAAAACTTCGCGCTGGCCGCTTTCATGTCGCACCTGATGCACCGCAGGCTTGGCATCCGACACGGCGCAATTGCTGACGTGAACGGTCATGCGGCGCTCCCTGTGATCGAGAGCATCAGACGTTCGTCGCGGCGCGCTGCGCGCAGCTTCAGCACGAACTGCGTGGCGTTGACGACGTAGGTCGCATAGGCGGCGAGCGCGAGCCACATCTGCTGGTGCGGGGTGCCGTAACCGCCGAGCAGCGCGACCAGATAGAGCGAATGCAGCGCCAGCACGAGGAACGAGAAGACGTCCTCCCAGAAGAAGGCCGGCGCGAACAGATAGACGCCGAACACTTCGCGTTCCCAGATCGCGCCCGTGATCATGATCGCATAAAGCAGCATCGTCTTGACGACGATCGACGCCGTCGCGATGGCGAATCCGTCGCCGCTGACCAGGTAGCGAACGACAAGCGCGGCGCTGACGAGAAACACCAAGAACTGGATCGGAGCGAGAATGCCCTGAACCAGAGTCCATCGTGTTGCATCGCGGCGAACGCGTTGCGCGGGCGTGTAAAGCAACTTTAGCTTTGCGATATCAAGCGTCTCCGCCGATCCGCGTGTCGCATACGCGACATTCGTGTTCGCAGGTGCAGCGACGTATTGCCCTTCAGAACTGTAAAGATTGTTTGACAGTGCATGTGCCGAATGTTGCGATGACGACAAGGGGACACGAGAGGCTGCCTCTGAGGCACTGCCACCAATCATTCGACGCCGATTTTCAGCTTCTCGAAGATGCACCGCGCCACTCCCTATGTGCGGTTCGATGCAGAAAGGCTAACTGCCGATCCAAGGACTGTCAACCAAACTATACGTAAATTAAACTTGACGGTTTGAAGGGGCGCAGAGTTAATTGCGGGGGGAGAAAAAAATGACCGACGTGAACGAGCAATCCTTCTCAGCCGGCAATTCGACTGACAGTCCAGGTTCACACCGCAAGCTGTCGTCGCGTCTGAGAGCCCCGGCACCGCTATGGCGATTTCGCACCGGGCTTCAGCCCGTCAGCGTCGTGCGGACGCTCAAAGCCAAAATCATCCCGCGCATCTTCTTCACGATGAAATCATTGGCCACGCCGGCGACCGATGTCGCCGAGCAGGAGGCCGTCGATCCCGTCATCGCCTTTGCCGCCCTGACCTTGAGCATGGACGACGGCGCGGCGTCCGGCTTCATCGACAATTTGCTGGCGCAGGGCGTCTCGGTGGAAAAGATATTCCTCGACTGGCTCGCCCCGGCCGCGCGCCGTCTCGGCGACCAATGGGAAACCGACGAGACCGATTTCGCCAATGTCACGCTCGGCGTCAGCCGTTTGCAGCGGATCATGCGGCAGCTCGGCGACGATTTCTGCGGGGACATCTCGCATGCCGAGGGCGGCGAGTCGGTGCTGCTCACCACCATTCCCGGCGAGCAGCATTCGTTCGGCCTGTCGATGGTCGCGGAATTCTTCCGGCGCGGTGGCTGGAATCTGTGTACCGGCCCGTTCGACTCGCACCGCGAACTAACGTCGCTGGTGCACAATCACTGGTTCGATGTCGTCGGCTTCTCGGTCAGCAGCGACCGCCGGCTCGACGAACTCAAGCGCGATATCGGCTCGATCCGCAGCGGCTCGCGCAATCGCCGCGTCGGCATCATGCTGGGCGGCCCGATGCTGTCGACCCATCCCGAGCTTGTGGCCGCTGTCGGAGCCGATATGATGTCGCTCGATGCCACGACTGCCCCGCAATCGGCGCGCAGTCTGATCGACCACATGAAGGGCCACGCCTGATCCCGGCGTCGCGCCCGCAGGGAAATTGGCTGAATGACTGCTGTCCCGCCGGACACCACCGCGCCGTTGAGCGTCGTCACCGCACTTTATTTCGGCACCAAGACCCTCCACACCGAAGCCGAACGCACGGGCGTCATCCGCGACATGCTGCGCGGCGAAGCCAGCCGCGACGGCTATGCGATGCTGCTGCGCAATCTCGTGCCGGCCTATCGCGCGCTGGAAGATGGATTGGCGCGACATGCCGCGACGCCTGGCCTGGCTGAATTGGCTGCGGTTCGGCTCGATCGCGCGCCGGCGATCGAAGCCGACCTCGTCGCGATGGTTGGCCCGGACTGGGCGACGCAAATTCCGCTATTGCCAGAAGGCGCTGCCTACGGCGCACGCATCGCAGAGGCAGCGTCCGGCGACGGCAGCCTGCTGATCGCGCATGCCTATACGCGCTATCTCGGCGACCTCAGCGGCGGACAGATCTTGCAACGCCTGCTCGGCAAGTCGCTCGGGCTCACGCCTGCGCAATTGTCGTTCTACGATTTTCCGCGCTTCGCCGACCTTGCCGCCTTGAAGACCGACTATCGCAACGCGCTCGACCGCGCCGGAACGGTGGCGGTCGATCCGGATGCCGTCATCGCGGAAGGCTATGTGGCGTTCACGCTGAACATCGCACTCTCATGTGCGATCAAGGCGCATCTGTCGCGACATGGCGATGCGGTTGCAGACGCCGCGGAGTGAAACTGGCCGTCATTGCCGGGCCAGGACGCATCTTCGCGTCCGCCGACCCGGCAATCCATCTTCTTCGTAATCTTTTTCAAGATGGATGGCCGGATCGTCGCCCGACCGGACGACGAAAACGTCGCCGGCTCACTTGGCCGGAGTTGATCTATTTGCGTCGAAACAGTATCCGCTCATACCCGCGCAAGCGGGTATCCAGAGCGACGATGCTTATTGTGCAAAGTCTGGATCCCCGCGTCCGCGGGGATGAGCGGCTGTACCCTACACTTCACCGCTCGTCCGAGACGCGTGCCAGATGAGATGCTCCAGCACCTCGGCGGTGCGCAGCGTCGAGGTGCGAACGCTTTCCAACATCTCGGAAATCCGCGCCGGCTCGACCCCGTAGGTGATCTCCAGCGCTGCGAGTTGCGCGTTCTCGACCACCGACGACAACAGATTTTGATAGACCAGGTCGGTCTTGCTATCGAGCCGCTCGCCGGCGACGCGATGGCTTTGGATGATGCCTTCCTGAAACCGGCTGCGCGCGGCTTCGGCTGCCTTGCGGTCGGTGATATCCGAAAAGATCAACACGAAGCCCAGCACGCGGTCGCGCGCCGGCTGCACGGGGTCGGCTCGCAGCATCAACGGCTGCTCGCGGTTGCCGGCACGGCGCAGCATCACCTCGCCGCGCCAGCTCCGTTTGGTGTCGAGCAGTTGGCGGACATGCCATGCGAATCGGTCCGGTGCCTCGAAGGCATCGGCGAGATCGGCCAGCGTCGCCGGCTCCGCCGCGCCGCGCGGCAGCAGCGCCTTGAAGGCGGCGTTGACGAGCAGAATTTTGCCCTGCACGTCCGCGATGACGACCGGCTGTTCGCTGACGCGGACGTGGCGCGAAAATTGTTCGAGCTGGTCTTGAACGATGAGCGTCCGCACCGCGCGGAATTGCAGCACGATGTCCGCGACCGCCTGCGCGATCAGCCGCGCCGACGCGAGATCGGCCGCGGTCCAAGAATCCGAGGTGCCTTCGACGAGCTGATGCCATTGCGCGAACGAACGGCGCGGCGACAGATCTTCCGGCGTGTTGCCGATAACGAATGGCTTATCCGGATCGCCGCCCCAGGTCACGGTGCGGATACGTTCGGGCCGAAACCACAGCAGATATTCGCCGGGATTGTCTGAAATGGTCGTGGCGACGACGCCACTCGCGACCTTCGTGATGCTCGCGAATTGCGGATCGTCGATACCGAGCGAGGCGGTGGACATCATCGGCGCGCGCGGGCGACTATCGAGCCATTGACCGAGCGCGCGAATGTCCTGCGTGCCCGGCACTTCGCCGGCGCTGATGACCTGCCCTTCGTAGATCAACGCCGCGCCGCCGGCACCGAGCGGCTGCAAGATCGACTGCGACGAATCGAAGATCGCCGCGCGCCAATCGCCCTCGCGCGAAATCGCCTCCATCATCCGCTGTTCGAGTCGCTGCACGAACAATTCGGACTGGCTTTGCGCGAAACTCTCAAGCGCAGCGATTCGCGTCGCGATCGCCTCCGCGAGCAATTCGCAGACCGCGCGCAATTCGAAATGGATGAAGCGGGGTTCGTAATGATGGCAGGCGATCAGCCCCCACAGGCGACCGCCGACGACGAGCGAAATCACCAGCGTCGCGCCGACGCCCATGTTGCGCAAATACTGCAAATGGATCGGCGACATGCTGCGCAGAAAACATAGCGACATATCGAGATCGCGGCCGGTCACGGGCGACAAGCGCGGCTCGATCGGAGACTGCTCGACATTGACATCGACCAGCACGCGAACGCGCGTGCGCTCGTAGAGCCGGCGCGCCATCTGCGGAATGTCGGTTGACGGATAGCGATTGCCGAGAAACGCTTCGAGGTCCGGCCGGCGGCGTTCGGAGAACACCTCGCCATGGCCCTGATCGTCGAAACGATACACCATGACGCGGTCATAGCCGGTGCGGTCCTGCAACAGCGATGCGGTCTCCTCGCACAAGGCGCGCAGCGACGACGCGGTGCGAATTTTGTCCAGTGCGCTGGCGATGTGCTTGGACAGATCGACCGACGGGCCGGCGCGTTCGAGTTCGATCACCAGCCCTCCCGCGGGCGGACGATGCAGCAATCCGTCAAACGACGCGGCTGGGTTGCCGATCCGGCAACGCACGGCGATCGGCATGCCCTGTGCGGTGGGATCGAGATGCGGAAGAATGCGGAGCAGCAGATCGCCGTCCAGGTCGGCCAGCGAACGGCCGATGACGTCGGGCACGTTTAGAAACGCCGCGGCGTTGGCACTGGCCTGGATGATACGATGATCGGGCTCGCTGACAACGAGCATGGCGCCGTGCGGCTGAATCGATCCCG
>JANMAN010000003.1:0-6563 GCA_031359885.1 Tardiphaga sp.
CTCGGACACAAGAAATCATCCCGCTTTCAGGGCGTCACCCGCGCGGGCTTGCGCCAACAGTGCGTCCTCATGGACGATCAGCTTGCGGGCCTCCTTCAGCGCCAGATACATTTCGCCGTTGAGGATGTGATTGTTGATCGCCTGAATGAACGGCCACACGCCCGGCTCGGTCGTCATCAGGTCGCGCACCAGACTGAAATAGGTCGGATGCTGCGCGATCGGGTCCGGCGTCAGATACATCAACTGCACGGACAGATAGACCAGCTTAGCCGGCGTATCGGCGGTCGCCGGCGTCATGATGTCCTTTTCGCGCAGGATCGGGATGCGGTCGCCTTCGATCAAAAGGCGGGCGCGCTGGTCCGTGTTGGTGATGACGCTGGCACCGATGATGATGCGCTCATGCGGCTTCAGTTCAACCTTGAGAGCCATTGCGATCTCCATTGATGCGCGAGGGGTGCGCCATCCTTTCGCAAGCTGCGATCCGGCGCCGACAGCAATACTCATGCACCGCCAAGGTTAGCACTTCCTTAAAAGCGGTTCGGTCGACTGGCACGCACAATCAAAGAAACCATTGACTTTGCAGCTCAACTCCGACGTTGCGTAAAATATAATGCCGGGTTGGCGCGTATCAAATTGCACGCTTCCGTTCATCGATTTTTAGATTGTTGGCCCCATTGTGCGGATGTTGTCCGACGCAAATGTCGGCGCAGACGCATCACGATCACACCAGAAAGGTATGACAATGTCCGGTATTGTTCTCTCGTCGTCGGTTCGCCAGAACCTCCTCTCCCTTCAGTCCACCGCTGACCTGCTCTCGACCACGCAGAGCCGTCTGTCGACCGGCAAGAAGGTCAACACCGCTCTCGACAACCCGACCAACTTCTTCACCGCGCAGTCGCTCGACAACCGCGCCAGCGACATCAACAATCTTCTCGACGGCATCGGCAACGGCGTGCAGGTTCTGCAGGCTGCCAACACCGGCATCACCTCGCTGCAGAAGCTCGTCGACTCCGCCAAGTCGGTCGCCCAGCAGGTTCTGCAGGCTCCTGTCGGCTATTCCGCCAAGTCGAGCACGACATCTTCGGCTGCGATCACCGGCACTGCCGACGATCTCGTCGATGGCGTCTCCTTCGCGGCGGGTACCACGCTTTCGGTGACCCCGGCTGGTGGTGGTACCGCAGCGGTCTTCACGTTCACTGGGACGTCATCCCTCGCCGACTTGAACGCGACGATCTCTGCGGCCGGCGTGCAGGCAAGCCTCGACTCGAGCAACAAGTTGGTCATCACGAACACCAACAACGACACAGCGTCTTCCACGCTCGCAGCAGTGACCCTCGGCGGCACCGCCGGCAGCACGCCTGCGACGTTTGTTGCTCCGGTTGCTCCAACTGCGGACGCCGGTTCTCAGATTACTCGTGCCAACCTGGTCAACCAGTACAACACGATCATCGACAACATCACGAAGACGGCGCAGGATTCATCGTACAACGGCATCAATCTGCTGAATGGCGACAATCTCAAGCTGACGTTTAACGAAACCGGTACGTCGAAGCTCAACATCACCGGGTCGAGCTTGGGCGCAACCGGCCTCGGGTTGAAGACTTTGGTCGGTGGAACTGACTTCAAAGACTCCAGCTCTGCAAACGCCGTAATTACCGCGCTCGGAACGGCCAGCGGCGCGCTGCGCACGCAGGCTTCGTCGCTCGGTTCGAACCTGTCGGTCGAGCAGATCCGTCAGGACTTCTCGAAGAACCTGATCAACGTTCTGCAGACCGGTTCGTCGAACCTGACGCTGGCCGACACCAACGAGGAAGCGGCCAACAGCCAGGCGCTGTCGACCCGCCAGTCGATCGCGGTGTCCGCGCTGTCGCTTGCCAACCAGAGCCAGCAGAGCGTTCTTCAGCTTCTCCGCTGATATCAACGACGCTCTCTACGACATCAGACAAAACGGCGGGGGAAACCCCGCCGATTTTTTTGTGAGGTGGGTTCTCGTCATTCCGGGGCGGTCGCGCTCTTGCGCGATCGAACCCGGAATCTCATCAAGATGAACATAATGAGATTCCGGGTTCGCACTTCTCGGCTACGCCGACAGAGTGCGCCCCGGAATGACGAGGCGCTTGGTGTAACTCTATTTTAACAGCGGCGACCCATCATGGCGCGCAGCCCCAATGCTGGTGCTGCTATCGCAAAATCCCTTTCAGAGGTCATGAATGTCCCACGCCGCCCAGGCCTATTCGCGTGCTGCGCAGTCCACGAGTTCGCCCCGTGAAATCGAGGCGCAGGCATTGCTCAAGGCGGCTCGAAAGCTCCAAGCCGCCGCCGCCCAAGGTGCAAGCAGCGAAACAATCGATGATGCTTTGGTTTTTAATCGCAAGCTCTGGTCGATCTTCGTCACCGAAGCCATGCGCGATGACAACCCGCAGCCGGTCGAGACACGGCAGAAAGTGGCAAACATCGGCACCTTCGTACTGTCGCAATCGGCTGCGCTTCAGGTGTTGCCGGAGCAGGCGAAATTCCAGTCTCTGATCGACATCAACTGCAATATCGCCGCCGGCCTCGCCGGCCGCGCGTAGGAGCAGCGCGCATGGCGGACGTCCTCAGTATCCTGTCGTCGAACTACCTGACGGTCGGCAGTAGCGCGAGTGCGTCGTCGTCGAAGTACGTGCCGGTCGATAAGGATAGGTTTGAGGGGAACTGGAGCGGCAAATACGCGAACAATTCGAGCTTTTCGATTCAGGTGTCGAACGTCGAAGGGTTTCGCGCCAAGGTGCGATACCAGAGCGGTAACGTCGCCAAATATCAGGACGTTCTGATCAAAGACAATTCGTTCCGAGTAGGTGATGCGAAGTTCACGTTGACGCGCGAAGGCGTAGCCCAAGTCAAGGCAGTCGTGACCAATCCCGCGACCGGCGGACAGTCCTTGGAAACCGCTTACGCCAAGCAGAATACCTAAACTCTACGCCAGCTTCGCTATGCGGTCGACCGGCGCGGGGTGAGGCAGGGCCGACTGCCGATCGAGCGCTTCGAAATAGGCGCGGCGGCGCAGGATGGCGTCGTCCGGAAATTGCGCGATCACCTCGTTGGTCCGCTTGTCGATCGTCTGATAGACGAACGTCGACGACGCCCGATCGATCACGATCTGCCGCGACACGCCGTCCGACGGAGCGCGCGGATCGTTGCGCGGGTAAGCAGGCGCATCGACGGCGGTGACCGTCAGCGGCGCGCGCAGTTCGGTTTGGACCGCATCGTTGACGGCGATGGCGACCGCCGACGGTGACGGCGCAACAGCCGGTGCGTTGGACGGTTTGATACTGAAATCCATACTCATGGCAGCCTCCTGGCTCCCTAAGTCAAACCCCATTCCCCGTATCCCCACGCAATAATCCCAGTTCCATCTCAACGTCTCGTTAGGAAACGTGGTGAATCCACCGGTCGCGATTCGAGTGTTAATTTGAAGTAAATGCGCGGCGAGTCATCATGTCGCGCTTTTTGGGAGCGTAGCGATGCAAACCACCCGCGAGATCCTGCGCGATCTCTGGCGCGTCGGCGGCGGCGATATTGGTGCGCTGGAGCGCGTGACATTGACCGGCGACGAACCGCAATTGCCTTCGACGTTCCGCGTCGCGGCGGCTGCGCAGACGAGCATCGCCGCCGCCGGGCTTGCCGCATCCGAGTTGTCACGTTTTCGCGCGGGCGTGGGTCAGCATGTCAGCGTCGATATGCGCCACGCCGTCGTCGAATGCCGCAGCGAGCGATATCTGCGCGTCAATGACCAGCCGCCACCGCCCGCGTGGGATGCGATCGCCGGCGTCTACAACACCGGCGACGGCCGCTTCGTGCGGCTGCATACGAATTTTCCGCATCATCGCGATGCGGTCTGTCGCGTGTTGTCGTGCGAACCAGCACGCGACGCCGTGCAGGCGGCTCTGATGACATGGCGCGGCGAGGCGTTCGAGACCGCCGCGATTGCGCAGGGCGGCGTGGTGGCGTTGATGCGCTCGCGTGAGGAATGGACCGCGCATCCGCAGGGCATCGCGCTCGCGGCGATGCCGCTGCTCAGCATCGAGCGGATCGGCGATGCACCGCCACGAGCCTTCACCAAGGGGGTACGGCCGCTCGACGGCATTCGCGTGCTCGATCTGTCGCGCGTGATCGCCGGGCCGGTCGCCGGCCGCACGCTTGCCGCGCATGGCGCGGACGTGATGCTGGTCGCGTCGCCGAACTTGCCGGCGATCCCGTGGCTGACCATCGACACCGGTCGCGGCAAGCTCTCGACCTTTATCGATCTGCAAACCGAGCAGGGTCGGGATGCGCTGCGCGGTTTGGTGGCCGAGGCGGACATCTTTTCCCAAGGCTACCGGCCGGCATCGTTGGCGAAGCTCGGCTTTGCGCCGGAGGAGGTCGCCGCGCTCAGCCCGGGGATCGTCTACGTTTCGCTGTCGGCTTACGGCCACGCCGGACCTTGGGCGGGGCGACGTGGCTTCGACTCGCTCGTACAAACGACCACCGGTTTCAACCACGCGGAGGGACAGGCGGCCGGCACGGCGATCCCGAAGGAGTTGCCGGCGCAGATCCTCGACCATGCCACCGGCTATCTGATGGCGTTCGGGGCCATGATGGCACGTTCGCGACAGGCGACGGAGGGCGGAAGCTGGCATGTCCGCGTGTCGTTGGCACAGACCGGTTTGTGGCTTTGGAATTTGGGGCCCATCGATGGAGGTCTGGCGACGTCGGACTTCGATGCCAAGGACATCGCGCCCTTTGTCGAGCAATCATCGTCAGGCTTCGGTGCGCTGACGGCGGTCCGCCATGCGGCTCGTCTCGACGTCACGCCAGCCTATTGGGCGAGACCCGCAGTGCCTCTTGGTAGCCATCCGCCAGGCTGGCCGCCGCAACCGTAAAGCTTGTTGTCGAAAACTTTAGGTAAATCGAACGCCGACTGCATTTTTTCGCTTGTTTGACATGCGAAACAGGCACTAATAGCGCGCCATTGAGGCAATTCGTCGCAGAATATCTGCTATGCGGTAAAGCGCGCCATGACAGGACTTTTCCAGCGTTTGAACGGCGTGAAACATCGCCTGCCCGGCGTGCTGCTCGCCGGTGCGGCGGTGATCGCGCTCGGCGTCTACGGGCTGTTGCCCGAAAAGAAGGTGCCGGGTCCGAATTCCGACGTCTCCAGCCAGTCGCGCCGCATGGGCATGCGCTACACGCCGAGCGCGTCCGAATGGGCCAGCCTCACCGTCGAACAGGTCAGCGCCCGCGAATTCCGCGCCGAGCACGTCACGGAAGGCAAGATCGCCGTGGACGAGGACCGCTCCACGCCGGTGTTCTCGCCCTATGCCGGCCGCGTGACGAAGCTGCTGGCTCGACCCGGCGACGCGGTGACCCAAGGCCAGCCGCTGTTCACGATCGAGGCGGCCGACACGGTCGGCGCACAAAACGAATTCATCGCGGCCATGACCGCCTTGAACAAAGCGAAGTCGCAGCTCGATCTCGCGCAGTTGCAGGACAAGCGCGCCCGCGACCTGTTCGAGGGCAAAGCGGTCCCGCTGAAGGATGTGCAGACGGCGCAGGCGACGCTCATCACCGCGCAGAACGATCTGCGCTCCGCGACCACGGCGCTTGAAGCCTCGCGCAACCGGCTGCGCATCTTCGGCCTCGACGAGGCCGCCGTCGCAGCGTTTCAGGACAAGGGCAAGATCAACCCGGAGACGACGATCTACGCGCCGATCGCCGGCACCGTGGTGCAGCGCAAGATCGGCCCCGGCCAATATATCAGCGCCGGCGCGACCGATCCGAGCTTCGTGATCGGCGATCTGTCGTCGGTATGGCTGACCGCCTTCGTGCGCGAAACCGAAATCTCCGCGATCGAAGTCGGCGATGAGATCGCCTTCACCGTCCTGGCGCTGCGCGGCCGCGATCTCATCGCCAAGGTCGATTACATCGCCGCCGCGATCGATCCCGCGACGCGGCGGCTTCAGGTCCGCGCCACCGTCAAGAACCCCGGCGGCCAATTGAAGCCCGAGATGTTCGCGAGCGTCACGATCTATTCGTCGGGCGATCATCCCGCTGTCGGCGTGCCGCGCTCGGCGCTGATCTATGAGGGCGATCAGGTTCGCATCTGGGTCGCGCATGACGATAAGACCATCGAGATGCGCCAGATCAAAACGGGGCTCGTCAACGGGCAGCAGGTCGAGGTGACCACGGGGATCGCGCCCGGTGAGAAGATCGTCACCCGCGGCAGCCTGTTCATCGACCGCGCCGCGTCGGGTAGTTAGAGCGGCGCTTTTGACACATTCGTTTCAACATCTCCGCCCGTCATTCCGGATCGCGAATTCGGCGCGTCACGACGTTAAGGGTCGTATCGCGACGAAGGAGCGAGTCCGGAATCCATAACCCCTGTAGGGAGTATGGATTCCGGGCCTGCGTCACTGTGTCGGCTGCGCCGACGCCAGATGCCGCATCCCGGAATGACAGGGTTTCAATCGTCCTGAAAGGTCCGATCTGAATGGATCGCCTCGTTGCCCTTGCCGTCAACCGCCGCTTCCTGATGGTGGGGCTGT
>JANMAN010000265.1:0-8557 GCA_031359885.1 Tardiphaga sp.
CGCGCGGGAAGCCGTTGGCTGCGCCTCCGAGCGACGACACGATTGAGCGCAGCGCGCGGTCGTTCATGTCGAGACAGCGCCGCCACGTGATGCGGCGTGGATCGAGTTGCGCTTCGTTGCCCCAATAGATGTGATTGTCGATTAACGCCGCGAGCAGGTTGTTGGCCGAGCCGATCGCGTGAAAGTCGCCGGTGAAATGCAGGTTGATCTCGTCCATCGGCACCACTTGTGCATAGCCGCCGCCGGCCGCGCCGCCTTTGATACCGAAGCATGGCCCGAGCGACGGTTCGCGCAAACAAATCAGCGTCTTCTTGCCGATGCGGTTCAGCGCGTCGCCGAGCCCGACCGTGGTCGTGGTCTTGCCTTCACCTGCAGGGGTCGGATTGATTGCCGTGACTAGAATCAGCTTGCCGTCAGGGCGTGTCGCGAGCGCGTCCTGAACGAAGTCCATCGCGATCTTCGCTTTGGTGTGTCCATAAGGCTCGATGCTCTCGGCGGGGATGCCAAGCCGGTCGCGGCCGATCTCGACGACCGGCCGTAGCGTCGCCGCGTTGGCGATGTCCCAGTCGGACGGGGTCGGCTGCGCGGAAGGCGATTTGGCGTCCATGTCGAATGTCTCACAAAACGGAAATGATAAATTAAAAGAGGGATTGCGGGGCTGTCAGGAGTCTGCAAAGCGCGGCGGACGCTTTTCGGCAAAGGCTGCGATGCCTTCCTTGATTTCGTCGCCGCGCAGACTGGCGCGATAGCGAGCCTCGACGGCGTCGCCGTCAATTCGATTTCGGGAGAATTCGTTGATCGCCAATTTCATGCCGCGCATCGCCTTCGGTGCATTGCCCGCGAGGATCGCGGCGAGCTTGTCGACCTCGACGTCCAGTAGGTCCGCGGATGCAACAGCCGTGAGATAGCCGATACGCAGCATCTCGGCAGCATCGATCTTTTGGGCAGTTAAGAACAATCGCTTGGCATGATCGGCACCGAGCCGCGCTACGTACCGTTCAATGCCGCCTCGGTAATAATGCAGCCCAAGTCTAGCTGCCGGCATGAACATTTCGCAGCTCTCGATGCCGATGCGAAAATCGCAGGCCAGTGCCATATCGGTCGAGCCGCCATAGACGCCGCCGTTGAGCCGGCAGATCGTCGGCATCTGAAGGTATTCGAGGCGGTTGGCGACGGTCTCGAACGAAACGCCGCTGCTGCGGTCGTCGTCGGCGCTGGTCGAGCGTGACGCCATAGATCCGAGGTCGAAGCCGGCACTGAAGGCGCGACCGGTGCCGGTTAGTACCAGCACACGCAACCTGGGGTCGGTCTCGTCTTGCGCGTACAGCGACATCATCGTTTCGAGGTCGTCCTGCCCAAGCCGGTTTAGCTGTTTCGGCCGGTTTAAACGGATCGTAGCACGAGCACCGTCTATGGTTAGGATCGGTGTCGTGGCGTCAGATATCGAGTTCGTCGTGGGGTCGGTCATAGGTACTCCTGGCCGCATTCCAGCATCGAACGCAAGACGACGCAACGCAGCTTCGGAAAGCTGCTGGAACTTTTGATTTGCGGGACGATTACAACAGCTCGGCTGACGCCGTCCACCAAGGGGATCGCATTGGCCGAGACTGTTCAACCTATCAAGCTGTCGCAAGCGCCGGGTACGGCCCTTATCAATCTTGGCGTTACGGCGCTGCTGATGGTCGGGCTATATGTCGGCCGCGAGATATTCGTGCCGCTCGCGCTTGCGGTGCTTCTCAGCTTTGTACTCGCACCGTTCGTTTTGCGCCTGCAGACATGGCGTGTGCCGCGCACACTTGCGGTGTTGATGGTCGTTATCGTCGGCTTCGGCATTATCTTCAGCCTCGGCGGGCTGATGGTCTCCCAGGCAGGCAAGCTTGCGAACGAATTGCCGGGCTATCAAAAGACGTTGCGCGACAAGATCGACGGACTTCGCGGGTTGACCGCCGGCTCCGGGACGTTGGAGCGCGCGCAGAAGGTATTGCGCGACCTTAATGCTGAACTCGTAAACCCCGGCAGCAAGGCGGCCAGTGAATCTACGCCAGGCTTGGTACGGCAGCCGGCCGAGCAGAGGCCGATCCCGGTCGAGGTGCGGCAGCCTGATCCTGGTGCCTTGGGCACGCTAGTTTCCATCATTCAACCGCTGCTGCAACCGCTCACGACGACCGGCATCGTGGTAATTTTCGTCATCTTCATCCTGCTTCAGCGCCAGGATTTGCGGAATCGGTTTGTCCGACTGGCCGGCTCGCACGACATTCAGCGCACCACGGCCGCGCTTGACGAGGCCGCCGGACGCCTGAGCAAGTTGTTTCTGACACAGTTGATTTTTAATGCCGTGTTCGGGCTCGCGATTGGCATCGGCCTCTGGTTGATCGGCGTGCCGTCCGCGCCACTGTGGGGACTCGTGGCCATGATCATGCGCTTCGTGCCCTACATCGGCGCGCTGATCTCGGCGGTTTTTCCGCTGATCCTTGCCGCAGCAGTCGGCGATGGCTGGCAGATGTTGATACTGACGGCGCTGCTATTTCTGGTGCTCGAGCCAATCGCCGGCCATGTGATCGAACCGCTGTTGTTCGGACACAGCTCCGGCCTGTCGCCGGTCGCGATCATTATCGCTGCGTCGTTTTGGACATGGCTGTGGGGGCCAGTCGGCCTTGTGCTGGCGACGCCGCTGACCGTTTGCCTCGTCGTGATCGGGCGGCATGTCGAACGGTTGAAATTTTTAGACGTAATGTTTGGCGACCGGCCGCCACTGACGCCGCCGCAACTGGTTTATCAGCGCATGCTGGCCGGTGACCCGATCGAGGCTAGCGAACAAGCGCGCGCATTTCTTAAAGACGCGCCGCTGGATACCTACTACGATACGGTGCTGTTAAGCGGCCTGCGTCTGGCCGAGAATGACAACCGTCTCGGCCGTCTCGATCACGAGCGGCTCGATCGCATCGTTGCGACGGTCGGCGACATCACCGACGATCTTGAAAATCACGAAGACAAAGACATTGCGGTATCGCCGGCCGAACCGCCGACCGGGATTGAGCAATTGTCCATTAGTGAAGCAGCAGACAAAGCTGACGCGCCGGTACCGGAGCATTTGACTATCGAACGTTCGATCGTCTGCATGCCCGGCGGTGGCAAGCTCGATGAGGCGGCCGCGCTCGTTTTGAAGCAGCTTCTGGCGCGGCGCGGTTTCGGTGCGGTTGCGGAAACGGCGGACGCGATGTCGATGTCGCGCATCTTCGCGCTCGATCTGGCGAACGCTGCAACGATCTGCCTGTGTTTCTTGGATCAACCATCGAGCGCAAAAGTGACCTACGCTGTGCGTCGGTTGGCGCGGAAGAGCGGCGGCGCGAAGATCGTTGTGGTGCTGCTCGATGAGGAAACTGCCCTTGGCCAGGCCACACTGGCGGGCGCAACCTGCATCACAGGGCCGTTCTCGACTGCAGTTACAGCGATCGCCGATATTGCGACGCAAGCGCCGCAGCAGGCGGATCGCCGTCTTGCCGCGTCTGCCTAATGCCCGCTAGTGCGCCAGCGCAGCAGATGTCGTTCTGCGATCGACATGGCTGTCGCAGTGACGTAGCCAACGACGCCCAGCAGGATCACGCCCGCGAATAAATCCGCTGAACGAAACGCGCGGGCAGACAACAACACCCAGTGGCCAAGGCCGTCGAGCCCGGCAAGAATTTCGCAGACGACCGAAAGGATGAGAGCTACAGTCAGGCTGAGCCGCATGCCGGCGAGAATGTCCGGGCTGGCCGATGGCAGCGCTATCTTTAAGATCACCGCAAGCCGCGACATGTGCAACGTGCGCGCGACCTCATACAGGCGCGGCTCGACCGCTGCGAAGCCATGGATCGTTGCCAGAAGCATTGGCCAGACTGCACCGAAGGCGATGACGAACAATGCCATGCCCTGGCTCAGCCCGAACAGCGCGATGGCGACGGGAATGATTGCCGAGACCGGCAGCGGCCGCAGCAGTTCGAGCGACGGCGCCACGTAATCGCGCATCGCTTTCGACGAGCCGATGGCAGCGCCCAACGCGATGCCGACGATCGAGGCCGCGAACCAGCCATAGATCATGTGTTCGAGCGTGCCGAGCAACTTTTCCGAAAGATCGCCGGTGGAGAAACCGCGCAACAGCGCCGCCCAGGCCTTGTCGGGGCCGGGCAGGAACACAGGCGACACCAGTTTGAGGTTGGCCGTGAGTTGCCACAAACCGATAAAGCTCGCAGCGACGGCGAAACTCGCAGCACGCCATAGCATGTCGGTGTGTTTCATGGTGTGCCTCCGGCCAGCGCGGCGCGTCCGAATAGGCTCGCCTGTGCGAACAGCAATCCGGCATTGAGCAGATAGCCAATCGCACCAATCCAGATCAGATAGGCCAGCATCAGGTCGGCACGTAGGGCCTGCTGCGCAGCCATGATCGACGCGCCGAGTCCGATCGGGTTGATCGCGATTTCGCAGGTGACGGCGACTATCAACGCTATGCTGGCCGCCAGCCGAAAAGCAACGAAGATGCGCGGCAGCGCGGCCGGAATGACGATCTTGCGGACGCGATCGGCTGGCGTCAGCCGCAATACGCGCGCGACCTCCATCAATCGTGGTTCGATACCGCCGACAGCCGCGCGGCTCAGAATGAGCATCGGCCAGATGCATGCGAAGGCAACGATGACGATCTCCATGCGATAGCCGAAACCGAGTGCGATGAGCGCGATCGGCAACAGTGCGATCGAGGGGATCGGGCGTATCGCCTCGATGGTGACTTCCATCAATCGGTTGAAGACATTTGATATCCCAAGCGCGATGCCGAGCGACAAACCGATGGCACTGCCGATGGCGAGCCCGGCAAGGGTCGATGCCAGCGTATCACGCGTCGCAGTCCATAATTCGCCGCCAGACAAGGCCTCGATCATCGCAGCCGCGATTGCACTCGGCGGCGCCAGCGAGTCGCTTTGCATGTTCGTTACGCGCGTCCATATCTCGAATGCGGCGATCAGCACGGCCGGCAGCAGCAGTGGCTTGAGGCCGTGCGGAATCATGCTTCCGATGCCTTGATGAAGTCGAACAATCTACGCCGCAGCCGCAAAAACTCGGGCTGCTCGCGCGTCGTCAACTGATCGCGCGGCCTTGGCAGATCGATCGCGGTCTCGATGCCGACGCGACCGGGATGCGGTAGCAAACCGATGACGCGGTCGCCGAGATAGATCGCTTCTTCGAGATCATGCGTGACGAAGATCACCGTGACGCCGCTCGCACGGACGAGTTCGAGCACTTCGTCTTGCAAGCCCTGCCGCGTCATCGCATCGAGCGCACCGAAGGGTTCGTCCATCAGCAGCACCTTGGGCTCCTGCGCGAGGCAGCGCGCGATCTGCAGGCGCTGCTGCATGCCGCCCGACATTTCGGCCGGATATTTATCGCCGTGAAAAGGCAAGCCGACCTTCACGAGTAACTCCTCAATCCGGTCGGCGCGTTCGGCCTTGGGGACACCTGCGGTTTCGAGCGCTAGCGAAACATTACCGATTGCTGTGCGCCAAGGCAGCAAGGCCTTGCCGTAATCCTGAAACACGATTGCAATATCGCGACGCGGGACTGTCATCGCGGCACCGTCGAATGTCACGCGACCGGAGGTTGGCTGATACAGCCCGGCTGCAAGCCGCAACGCAGTCGTCTTGCCGCAGCCCGATGCCCCAATGATGCAGAGGAACTCGCCCTGGGCGACATCAAGGCTGACATTGGCGAGAATCGTCTTGCCGCCGAGATCAAGCGAAATGCCATCGAACGCGATCTGCGGCGTGCGCGGTTGGAAAGCAACCGGGCGGAGTGGCGTCACCGTCGATGGAGTCGCGCTCATGATGGCTCCGTCGGATAAACAAAATCGAGGGTCGCACGCAGATGTGCTGTCAGCATATCGCGAGATCGCACGACATCATGGGCAAGCACGCAATCGGCAAGCTGCTGATGCGACGCGATGAACTCCGCAGCGCCGACCATTCGCCGCATCATGACCCGGCGATAGCGATAGGCTTGATCGTAAAGGTCGGCATGCGCGGCCAGCAACCGATGCGACCCGCAGGCTGCCAACAGCGATGTGTGGAAACCCTTATGCAAGGCGTCGGATGCGTCGGTGCCCTCGTGAAAGGCGTCGCCAGTGCGTTCGATATGCCGGCGCATCCGGTGCAACGCCGATAAAACACCGGCCTCCCATGCGTCGTCGCCGTTGGCGATCGAGCGCTGCAAAGCCTCCATCTCGATCACGGTCCGCATCTGGGTGATGTCGAGCAAATCGGCCCGACTGATCTCAGCAACGCGAAATCCGCGCTGGCCTATGCCGACGATCAACCCACGCGACATCAGCCGCGACAGTGCTTCCCGTAACGGCGTCGCGCCGATATCGTAGCGCTTCGCCAGATCGACGATGCCCAATCGAGTGCCGGGCGCGAGATCGCCGGCGAGAATGTCACGCTGGACAAGGCCGACCGCACGCTCGCTCAGCGTATCGGTCCCGGCACTGTCGATCGTCGCGCTCATTATTTCAGGATCAGCTTGTCGAGGTCGAGTTTGCTCTGGAGCATCTTCTGCGAGGCCATGATGTCGATCCACCATGCCAGTTGGTCGGCCTTCAAATTCGGATCGGACTTGTTCGGCGGTGCGGCCTTAACGAGTTCGATCGGCGTCTTGGTGAATTTGGCGATCGCAGCCGATGCCTTGTCGCGGTCCGAATTGACGATGGCCGAACCTTCCGCGATGGCGGCGCGCAATTTCTTAATCGTCTCGGGATTTTTCTCGGCCCAGTTGCGAGCCGCCGCATAGAAAATGATCGGCTCGCTGCGATTGAGATCGGCGCCATAGCGCGCACCCACGCTTCCGGTGCCGGCGTTGGTCATGCGCGTGATGAAGGGCTCGGCCGTCAGCACTGCATCGACGCCGCCGGACTTGATGATATCGGCCATCGTCGGAAACGTGACCTCGATGAAATTGACCCTCTTCGGATCGACGCCGTTTTCGACCAGCCATTTTACGAACAGCACATGGAGGAAAGCGCCAAGTCCGGGCGCGCCGACCTTCTTACCGATGAAATCCTTCGGCTCCTTAATGGTGATGCCGTTGCGAACGAAAGCTGCAATATTGCCGTTCGATGTCGGGCTCATGATCGACGCGCCGGTCACGGCGACGAGATCGAGCCCGCCATCGGCAGCTTGCAGAAATACGGTCGAGGTCGGCCCGCCGATCTGGATCGAGCCCGACAGGATTGCGGCGGGTATGTTCGAATTGATGCCGATCAACACCATTTCGACGTCCAAGCCCTGGTTCTTGAAGAGGCCTTCATCGACCGCGATCATTGCCGAGGCGCAATCGGTCGTCGCGGTGCAGCCGATCTGTATCTTGGTCTGCGCTATCGCCGGCGACATTGCCAAAACCGTAGCCGCAGCCGCGCCGGAGAGGAAACGAGCCAAAATGTGCGCCATGCAGACCTCCCGGATCTCATCCATCGAGGTATTTCTCATGATACCTCTTGTCTATCGATATTTTATCAGATCATATATTTCTAGAA
Source organism: Tardiphaga sp. (assembly GCA_031359885.1). Taxonomy (GTDB): domain Bacteria; phylum Pseudomonadota; class Alphaproteobacteria; order Rhizobiales; family Xanthobacteraceae; genus Tardiphaga. The sequence goes on from JANMAN010000265.1 coordinate 7,553, forward strand.
ATGACAAGGGAGAGCTCTCGTGAAACTTGCTACCTATCGGACCGGCGATGCCGTCAAAATCGGTGTAGTCGATGTCGCCCACAACACCATCTTCGATCTCGCTGCGGCGGCGGTCCGTGCAGGCAAGTCAGCTCCTGCCTTTGCTTCAATGCTTGCTTTGATCGACGGCGGCGATCGCGCGCTGGACGATGCCCGCACGCTGGTCGAGAGCCATGGCACCGATCAAGCACTGTCTGTCAGCCTCGGCGCCATCGAATTGTTGGCGCCGTTGCCGGAGCCGCGCCAGATGCGCGACGCGATGTCGTTTCCGACGCACATCCTGCAAGCGCCACGCGGCCAACGCCGGCTCGCCGCCCGCGCGGCGAATGACGACGCCGAACTGGCGCGCATCGATGCGGAGCCGCTTGGTGAATTGCCTGATGTCTACCGCAAGCAGCCGATCTTCTACATCACCAACCGCTTCAGCGTGCGCGGGCCTAACACGACGGTTCGGTGGCCGCGCTACAGCAAGGTGATGGATTACGAACTCGAATACGGCATCGTCACCAAAAGCAAAGGCGCGAACATCAAGGCCGCCGACGCCAAGACGCATATTTTTGGTTACACGATCTTCAACGATTTTTCCGCGCGCGACGCGCAGCGCATCGAGATGGAAGGCCGGCTCGGCCCCGCTAAAGGCAAGAGCTTTGACGGCGGCAACGTGATCGGTCCATGGATCGTGACGCCGGACGAGATCGGCGACCCTTACAAATTAAAAATGGAAGTGCGGGTCAACGGCAAGCCGCGCTCGCAAGGCGTGACCGACGGAATGCTGTTCTCATTCGAGGAGATCATCGAGCACATCAGCAAGGACGAGACGTTGATGGCGGGTGAGTTCATCGGCTCCGGCACGGTCGGCAACGGTTGCGGCCTCGAACTCGGCTGGTATCTCGAACACAATGACGAGATCGAACTCGAGGTCGAAAAAATCGGCGTGCTGCGGAATAAGGTCGTGCGGCAGGACTG
>JANMAN010000084.1:0-4185 GCA_031359885.1 Tardiphaga sp.
ACCGACGGCTTCGGCGCATCGATGCGCGCCCAATGCGTCAAGGCCGCGCCGACCTATGGCATGCAGATCGTCACTGAGGAAACCTACGGGCCGCGCGACAGCGACATGACCTCGCAGCTCACCAAGATCAAGAACACCGCCGGCATTCAGGCCGTCGTCAATCCCGGTTTCGGCCAAGGCCCCGCGATCGTGACGCGCAATTATGCGCAACTCGGCATGACAGCGACGCCGTTCTACCAGAGCCACGGCGTCGCCTCGAAAAGCTTCATCGAACTTGCCGGCCCTGCCGCCGAAGGCGTCCGGCTTCCGGCCGCTGCGTTGCTGGTCGGCGACAAGCTGCCGGACAACGATCCGCAGAAGAAGATCGTGGTCGACTACAAAAAGACCTACGAGGACACGGCGAAGCAGCCGGTCTCGACCTTCGGCGGCCATGCCTATGACGGCCTCTTCATTCTGGTCGACGCGATGAAGCGCGCCAATTCGACAGACCCGAAAAAGACCCGTGACGAAATCGAAAAAACCAAAGGCGTCGTCGGCACCGGCGGCATCGTCACGATGTCGGCCACCGATCACCTCGGCCTCGATCTCTCCGCGTTCAAAATGCTGGAGGTCAAGGGCGGCGACTGGGCGCTGGTGCAGTCGGGGAGTTGAGATGAGTCATTCCGGGACGCATTCGGCACTTGCCGAATGCGAACCCGGAATCCCATCGAGATGAACATGCTGAGATTCCGGGTTCGCTTGCGCTAGCGCGCTTCGCGCCCCGGAATGACGGCCCTTCGATATTGTGGCTAAACCAAACGAGCGCCATGTCCGAATTCGTCCAGTTCCTCATGTCAGGGCTCACGGTCGGCGCCGTCTATGCGCTGGTCGCGCTTGGTTTTACGCTGGTCTACAACGCCTCCGACGTCGTGAATTTTGCTCAAGGCGAATTCGTCATGCTCGGCGGCATGGTCACGGTGTTCGCCTCGGCCGCCGGGGTGCCGCTGCCACTTGCCGCGCTGATCGCGGTCGGCGTCTCGATCGTCGTCGGGCTGCTGCTGTATTGGTGCGCCATCGCACCTGCACGCGGCGCGTCCGCGGTCACGCTCATCATCATCACCATCGGCGCGTCGATCCTGCTGCGCGGCGCCGCGCAAATCGTCTTCGACAAACACTTCCACAAACTGCCGTCCTTCTCCGGCGACGCGCCGATCAATCTGCTCGGCGCGGCGGTGCAGCCGCAGAGCTTCTGGGTGCTCGGCGGCACGGCGGTGATCGTGCTGCTGCTGTATCTGTTTCTCGAACGCACGCTGCTGGGCAAGGCCGTGCTTGCCACCGCCGCCAATCGTCTGGCCGCGCAACTCGTCGGCATCAGCACCGCGACCGTGATGGCTTTGGCATTCGGTGGCTCGGCTGCGATCGGCGCGGTCGCCGGCATCCTCGTCACGCCGATCACGTTGACGAGCTACGATGTCGGCACGCTGCTGGCGTTGAAAGGCTTTGCGGCGGCGATGCTCGGCGGCATGGGCAATCCGCTCGGCGCGGTCGCCGGCGGGCTGCTGCTCGGCCTGCTGGAATCGTTCGGCGCGGGGTATATTTCCTCGACCTACAAGGACGCCTTCGCTTTCCTCGTCATTTTGGGCGTGCTGTTCGCGGCACCGCAGGGCCTTTTCGGCCGCCGCGCCGTCAACCGGGTCTGATGCGATGCGTTCTTTGAGCCGTCGCTCCAAAACCTTGATCGCGCTCGCGGTCGTGATCGCGGTGCTGCCGCTGACGTTTCCGTCGAGCTATTATCTGCGTGTCGCCGCGTTGGTCTGGGTGTCGGCCTTCGCCGCGATCGGGCTGAACATCCTGATGGGCAAAGCCGGACAGGTCAGCCTCGGACATGCGGGCTTCTTCGGCATCGGTGCTTATGCCGTGGCGATCGGGCCGACCCATCTCGGCCTGCCCTCGGTTGCCGCGATTTTCATCGGCACGCTCCTTTCGGCCCTGCTTGCCTATCTGGTCGGTCGTCCGATCCTGCGGCTGAAAGGGCATTACCTCGCGATCGCGACGCTTGGCCTCGGGGTGCTGATCGCGCTGGTCATCACGACGGAAAGCCGCTGGACCGGCGGGCCGGACGGCATGCCGGTCGCGAAGCTGACGGTGTTCGGCTGGCGCGCGTCCGGCTCCGACGTCTGGTATTGGCTCACGGGCACGATGTTGCTGGCGGGCGCATGGGTCGCGCTCAACCTGGATGACACGCCGACCGGCCGCGCCTTTCGCGCGCTGCATGACAGCGAGGTCGCCGCGCGCGTCGCCGGCGTGGACGTCAACCGGTTCAAGTTGCAGGCCTTCGTCATCGCAGCGGTCTATGCATCGCTGGCGGGGTCGGCGCTCGCGCTGATGAACGGCTTCGTCAATCCGGATCAGGCCGGCTTCCTGCATTCAGTCGAACTGGTAACAATGGTCGTCCTCGGCGGGCTCGGTTCCGTCGTCAGCAGCATCGTCGGTGCCGCGGTGCTCATCATGCTGCCGCAGATGCTGACCGTCTTTCAGGAGTACGAAAACTTTCTGCTTGGCCTCATCATCATCGTCTCGATGATCTTCATGCGCGAGGGCATCGTGCCGATGGCATGGAAGCTGATGACGAGGAGGCGGGCGTGACGATCCTCTCCGTCAAAGACATCAGCATCGCCTTCGGCGGCGTCAAAGCCATCGACGGCGTCAGTTTCGCCGTCGCGCCAGGGCAGATCTTTTCGATTATCGGTCCGAACGGCGCCGGCAAGACGACGTTGTTCAACGTCATCTCCGGGATCTACGCTGCAAGCCATGGACGTGTGGAACTCGACGGCCATGACGTGACCGCGATGACACCGGATGCGCTTGCCGCACGGGGACTGTCGCGCACGTTTCAGAACCTGCAAATCTTTCAGCGCATGACGGCCGCCGAGAACGTCATGGTCGGCCGGCATCTGCAAGAACGATGCAATCTGTTCGCGGACCTGTTGCGGCTGCCGTCGGTCACACGCCAGAACCGCGCGACCCGAGAGGCCGCCTTGTCGTTTCTGGATCAGGTGGGATTGGGCGACAGCGCCGACGTGCCCGCAGGCTCGTTGTCATACGGTGCGTGCAAGCGGCTCGAAATCGCACGTGCCCTCGCCGCTGGGCCACGCGTGCTGCTGCTCGACGAGCCGGCGGCGGGCTGCAACGCCGTCGAAACGGCGGAGATCGACCGGCTGATCGTGCGCGTTGCAGCACAGGGTATCGGCGTGGTTCTCGTCGAGCACGACATGAAGCTGGTGATGAAAATCTCGAACCGAATTCTTGTGCTGGAGCGCGGCAGGACGTTGATCGAAGGCACGCCGCGCGAGGTGCGCAACAATCCCGCCGTGCTCGAAGCCTATCTCGGCAAGCACGGCGCACAGGAGGCGGCGCGTGCTTGAGGTCGTCGATCTGCGCAGCGCCTATGGGCGCATCGAAGTGTTGAAGGGAGTCAGCCTCTCCGTGAAAGCAGGCGAGGTCGTCGCGTTGATCGGCTCGAACGGGGCCGGCAAGACGACGCTGTTGCGCGCGCTGTCCGGCGTGCAGCCGGTCGCGGCCGGCGAGATCACGTTTTTTGGCGAACGCATCGAGCGGCTCGCGCCGCATGCACGAGTCAAGCGCGGCATCTTGCAATCGCCGGAAGGGCGGCAGGTGTTCGGCCCGCTGACGGTCGAGGACAACCTCCGGCTCGGCGGTTATCTTCGGCGAGATGCGGACATCATGCGCGATCGCGACCGCATTTTTTCGATGTTCCCGATTTTGCACGAGAAGCGGGCGCAACTCGCAGGCGGACTGTCCGGCGGCCAACAACAAATGCTGGCGATCGGTCGCGCGCTGATGGGCAAGCCAAAACTCTTGTTGCTGGACGAGCCGTCGCTCGGTCTGTCGCCGTTGCTGGTCGATCAGATCTTGGCGGCCATCGTCGCGCTCCGGGCGGACGGCATCACCGTGCTGCTGGTCGAGCAGAATGCGAGCGCCGCGTTGGATATCGCCGACCGCGGTTATGTGATCGAGACCGGACGGATCGTGTTGAGCGATCGGGCTGCTGCGCTGAAGTCGAACCCGCAGGTCAAGGATGCCTATCTCGGCATCGGATAAGAAAGCCCGCGTCTGATAACGGCACCATGTTGATCTAGTCGCAAAAAGAGCGCCGTCGGCTGCACCGCACCAGCCGATGGCCGC
>JANMAN010000099.1:0-2730 GCA_031359885.1 Tardiphaga sp.
CCGACCAAAGCGAGCGCGCGCGTATCGTCGATCTGTTAGGCCCGAGCCCGCTCGGGCTCGACGACATCATCCGCATGACGGGCATTGCACCAAGCGTCGTGCGAACGGTGTTGCTGGAACTGGACATGGCCGGCCGGCTGGAGCGCCACGGCGGCGGGCTGGTGTCGCTTCTATAGCTTGTGGCCTGCCCGCGGCTTGATCTGTTGCTCGGCTTCTAGTCGGGCCATGTCGAGGAGATAGCCGAGCATGCCGAGATCGTGCCGCCGCGCCATCGACGCAAGCTCCGTGAGCGAACCGGAGATGTAATGCGCGGCCTCGCGCGGGCCGCCGTCACGCGGTGCTTCGTCGTTGGTCTCGTCTGTCATGGCCGAAAGTGCCGTTCTCGCGATTCAACCCACGATACAACCATTAGTAAGTTATATACAACCATTTGGTGCAATTCCGATCGCCTCATATCGATCGATTTGGCGGCCCTGATTTGACAGGGAGGGGGTCAGTGCCCATGTTCCGGGCGAAACGGCCGCCGCGAGTCTCGCGAGCATGGCCCGCATTTCCCCTTTAAGTATCTGGAAAGACATGAATCTCGTCATTGTCGAGTCTCCGGCTAAGGCCAAGACGATCAACAAATATCTTGGCCCCTCCTACGAGGTGCTGGCCTCGTTCGGTCACGTCCGCGACCTGCCCGCCAAGAACGGATCGGTCGATCCCGACGCCAATTTCCAGATGATCTGGGAAATCGACCCGAAGGCGGCTGGCCGCCTCAACGACATCGCCAAAGCGCTGAAGAATGCCGACAAGCTGATCCTCGCAACCGACCCCGATCGCGAAGGCGAGGCAATTTCCTGGCACGTGCTCGAAGTGATGAAGGAAAAGCGCGCGCTGAAGGATCAGCCGATCGAGCGCGTGGTCTTCAACGCGATCACCAAGCAGGCCGTCACCGAGGCGATGAAGAACCCGCGCCAGATCGACGGCGCGCTGGTCGACGCCTATATGGCGCGCCGCGCGCTCGACTATCTCGTCGGCTTCACGCTGTCGCCGGTGCTGTGGCGCAAGCTGCCGGGCGCGCGTTCGGCGGGTCGCGTGCAATCGGTCGCGTTGCGTCTGGTGTGCGACCGCGAGATCGAGATCGAGAAGTTTCTGCCGCGCGAATATTGGTCGCTGCTGACGACGCTCTCGACGCCGCGCGGCGACTCTTTCGAAGCGCGTCACGTCGGCGCCGACGGCAAGAAGATCCAGCGGCTCGACATCGGCACCGGCGCGGAAGCGGAAGACTTCAAGACGGCGATCGAGGCGGCGGCGTTCAGCGTCGCCACCGTCGAAGCCAAGCCTGCGCGGCGCAATCCGCAAGCCCCGTTCACGACCTCGACCTTGCAGCAGGAAGCCAGCCGCAAACTTGGATTTGCGCCGGCCCATACGATGCGCGTCGCTCAACGTCTGTATGAGGGCATCGACATCGGCGGCGAGACCACGGGTCTCATTACTTATATGCGAACCGACGGCGTTCAGATCGACGGCTCGGCGATCACGCAGGTCCGCAAGATCATCGGCGAGGATTACGGCAAGGAGTACGTGCCGGACGCGCCGCGCCTCTATCAGACCAAGGCAAAGAACGCGCAGGAAGCGCATGAAGCAATCCGCCCGACCGACCTCTCCCGCCGTCCTGCGCAGCTGCGCGGTCGTCTCGAGAACGATCAGGCGCGACTCTACGAGCTGATCTATATCCGCACGCTGGCGAGCCAGATGGAATCCGCCGAGCTTGAACGCACGACGGTGGACATTACGGCGAAGGCCGGCGGGCGTACGCTGGAGCTGCGCGCGACGGGTCAGGTCGTGAAGTTCGACGGCTTTCTCGCGCTCTATCAGGAAGGCCGCGACGACGATACCGACGACGAGGATTCGCGCCGCCTGCCCGCGATGAGCGAAGGCGAGACGCTGAAAAAGCAAAACCTCGCCGTCACGCAGCACTTCACCGAGCCGCCGCCGCGCTTCTCCGAAGCGTCGTTGGTCAAGCGCATGGAAGAACTCGGCATCGGTCGGCCGTCGACCTACGCCTCGATTTTGCAGGTGCTGAAGGATCGCGGCTACGTCCGCCTCGACAAGAAGCGTCTGCACGGCGAGGACAAGGGCCGCGTCGTCGTCGCATTCCTAGAGAATTTCTTCGCGCGCTATGTCGAATATGATTTCACCGCATCGCTCGAAGAAAAGCTTGATCGCATTTCCAACAACGAAATCTCGTGGCAGGACGTGCTGCGCGATTTCTGGGGCGACTTCATCGGTGCCGTCAACGACATCAAGGATCTGCGCGTCGCGCAGGTGCTGGATGCGCTCGACGAGATGCTCGGCCCGCACATCTATGCGCCGCGCGAGGATGGCGGCGATCCGCGCCAATGCCCGAGCTGCGGCACCGGCCGACTGAATCTGAAAGCCGGCAAGTTCGGCGCCTTCGTTGGTTGCTCGAACTATCCCGAGTGCCGTCACACGCGGCCTCTGGCATCGGACGCCGAAGCCAGCGGCGACCGAATTCTGGGCAAGGACCCCGACACCGATCGCGACGTCGCGGTGAAGGCCGGACGGTTCGGCCCATACATCCAGCTCGGCGAGCCGAAGGATTATGCCGAAGGCGAAAAGCCGAAGCGTGCCGGCATTCCGAAGAACATGGCACCGAGCGATGTCGAGTTAGACCTCGCATTGCAGTTGTTGGCGCTGCCGCGCGAAGTCGGCAAGCATCCG
>JANMAN010000159.1:0-3735 GCA_031359885.1 Tardiphaga sp.
CGAATGGCCGGTGCCGAAATCGTCGAGCGACAGACCGGTGCCTAGTTCGCGGATCCGGTGCAGCATCTGCGCTGCGTGCTCCGGATTTTCCATCACAAAGGATTCAGTCAATTCGAGTTTCAGCGTGCCGCGCGCCACCGAGGAGCGCGACAGCACCGTGCGGATGTCGTGCAGCAGATCGTGGCGCAGCAATTGTCGCGACGAGACGTTGACGCTGGCGAAAATCGGTTCGCGCGCACGCATCGCGCGCTGCCAGATCGCGAGTTGCTTGGCGGTCTGGTCCAGCACGAACATGCCGAGGTCGATAATCAGCCCCGTTTCTTCGGCGATGGCGATGAATTCGACCGGCGACATGCGGCCGAGCTTCGGATGATCCCAACGCGCCAGCGCTTCGAAGCCCGCGATCGAGCGATCTTCCAGCCGCACGATCGGCTGATACAGAATGGCGATTTCCTGCCGCTTGATCGCGCGGCGCAGTTCGGATTCCAACGTCAGGCGATCGTTCTTGCGGGCGCGCATGACCGGTTTGTAGACGTCGATGCGGTCGCCGCCGATGCGTTTGGAGTGATACATCGCAAGCTCGGCGTCTTTGATGATCTCGTCGGTGATGACGGTGGTCGCGTCGCTGAGCGCCAAGCCGATCGAGGCCGTCAGGAATATCTCGCGCTCGTTGAAAGCGATCGGCGCACGGATCGTCTTGCGAATGGTCTCGGCGAATGCCGTGACGCGCGCGAGATCCTGCTCGGACAAAAGGATCAGGCCGAACTGGTCGCCGGCCAAGCGGGCCAGCGTATCCTGCGGCTTGAGGATGCGCGTGAGGCGACGCGCCAGCGTCAGCAGGATCGAGTCGCCGACCGAGATGCCGACGGAATCATTGACCTGCTTGAAGCGGTCGAGGTCGATGACCATCACGGTGGGCCGCATCGTCGGCACCGTCTTGGCGAAATTCGCGACCGCGTTGAGGCGATCGATGAACAGCTTGCGGTTGGGCAGGCCGGTCAGATTGTCATGCACGGAATCGTGCAGCATGCGTTCTTCGGCGTTCTTGGTTTCGGTCACGTCGGTGAGCGTGCCGACGACGCGCGAGACTTCGCCGTCCGAGCCGACGACCGGCCGTGCTTTCAACGCGAACCACATGAAATGGCCGTCCGGCGTGCGCAGGCGGAAATCCTGCACGAGGCGACCGCGGCGTTGGTCGAGCACGCTGTCGAGTGCCGCACGAAAGCGATCCTGATCGAGCGGGTGCAGCACTTCGAGCCATTTTGCGGCGGGGCCTTCCAGCGTGCCGCGCTTGAGCCCGAGCAGGGCTTCGGTCTCGGGGCTGGTGAAGACCTTGTCCGCGGAGACGTCCCAATCCCAGATCAAATCGCCGGAGCCGACCAGCGCCAGCGCGCGGCGCTCGACGTCCGAGACGACGCCATTCGTTGCGCCACCGCCGGCGAAGGCGTGTTGCATCACCGTGAAGCCGATCAACATCACGATCAGCACGAGGCCACCGAGCAGAGCAGGGCCGACGATATCGTTGGTGACGGAGCCCGCGACCGTCATGCCCGCAGCGATCACCCACACGACCAAAAGAAACCAGGTCGGGATCAGCAACACTGCGCGGTCGAAGCCTTGGGTCGACAGATACAAAATGAGGCCGAAGCCGAAGACGGCGATCAGCACCAGCGACATGCGCGCGATGCCGGATGCCACGGCTGGATCGAACAACGCCAGCGCCACCAGCGAGCCGAGGAAGGTGAGCCAGCCGAGCGTGATGTGCGAGTAGCGCACATGCCAGCGGCTGAGATTGAGATAGGCGAAGAGAAACACCAGCAGCGTCGCTGCGAGCATCGCTTCGCCGGCGGAGCGCCACACGCGCTCCGAGCCGGCGGACATGTCGAGCACCTTGCCCCAAAATCCGAAATCGACGCCGATGTAGACGAGCACCGCCCACGCCAATGCCGCGGCGGCGGGAAACATGATGCTACCTTTGACGACGAACAGGATCGTCAGCACCAGCGCCAGCAGGCCGGAGATGCCGATCACGATGCCCTGGTAGAGCGTGAACGAATTGACCTTGTCCTTGTACGCCTCCGGCTCCCACAGATAGAGCTGCGGCAGCTTGTCGGTGCGCAACTCCGCAACGAAGGTGATGACCGCGCCGGGATCCAGCGTCACGCGGAAGATGTCGGCGGTCGCTGAATCCTGCCGCTCCGGCCGATCGCCGGTCGATGGCGTCAGCGTCGCGATCCGCGACAGCCCGAGATCGGGCCACAACAGGCCGGATGAGACGATGCGGTAATGCGGCGCGACGATCAGGCGATCGAGCTGGTCGTCGGTGTTGTTGGCGAGCGCGAATACGACCCAGTTCTGGCCGCCTTCGCGCGCGCGCACTTCGATGCGGCGAACGATGCCGTCGGTGCCGGGCGCGGTGGACACTTGAATGCGATCGGCTTCGCTGCGCTGATGATCGAGAATGCCGGTGAGATCGATCGCGGGTGCATCACCGTGCACGCTGACCGCGTCGATGGCACGCGCCGGACCTGTCGCGATCATTGCCGCGACCACTGCCATGAGCAGCGTCAGGCAAAGCGCGCGTAGCGCCGGCAACCTGTTCGGACGCAAGGTCGGATCTCCGCGTTGTAGGAATCCCGGCCTTCGCCGCCGGTCGCCATGCGCTACGGCGTCAGCGCCGTAGACACACGATGAATGACATAAATGTGAAGCAATTCAAAGGGCTTCTGCGGTCGTTGGCGGCCTAAACCACCAACACAATTTTGCCAATATGTTGGCTGCTTTCCATCCGCGTATGCGCGTCGGCCGCTTTCGCCAACGGGAAGGTCTGGTCCATCAGCGGCTTCACCTTGCCGTCGCGAATGAGCGGCATGACCTTCGCCTCGATCGCAGCGACCATCGCCGCTTTGTCGGCATTGGTGCGGGGGCGCAGGGTCGAGCCCGTGTGGTGCAGACGCTTCATCATCAATTTGGCGAAGTTCACCGTCGCCTTCGGACCGCCGAGAAACGCGATCTGCACGATGCGTCCGTCCATCGCCGCGCAATCATAATTGCGCTCGATGTAATCGCCGCCGACCATGTCGAGGATCACTTCGACGCCCTTGCCGCCGGTAATCGTTTTGACCTCCGCGACGAAATCCTGCGTCTTGTAGTTGATCGCATGATCCGCGCCGAGCCTGGTGCAGGCATCGGCCTTGTCCTGCGCGCCGACCGTGACGATCACTGTCGCGCCGAAGGCTTTCGCGAGTTGAATCGCCATCGTGCCGATGCCGGACGAACCGCCATGGATGAGAAGCGTTTCGCCGGCCTTGAGGCCGCCGCGCTCGAACACGTTGTGCCAGACCGTCATCAGCGTTTCCGCCGTGGCACCGGCCTCGTGCATCGTCAGCGCGTCGGGCACCGTCATCGCTTGCGCGTCCTGCGCGATGCAATATTCCGCATAGCCGCCGCCGGCCACGAGCGACATCACCTTGTCGCCGATCTTGTGCTTGGTGACGCCATCGCCGACGGCGACCACTTCGCCGGAAATTTCGAGGCCGGGCAGGTCGCTTGCGCCAGGCGGCGGCGGATAGCTGCCGGAGCGCTGCGACACGTCGGGCCGGTTGACGCCGGCGGCCGCGACCTTGACGAGCAGTTCGCCATTGCCGGGTGTCGGCAGCGCACGCGTCTCGGGTTGCAGGACCTCTGGACCGCCCGGTTTGGTGATCGCAACGACCGTCATTTGCGCTGGCAATG
>JANMAN010000161.1:0-1611 GCA_031359885.1 Tardiphaga sp.
CGCCAATCTTGAGCGGCTCGATGACGATGACCGGTACCGCCAAGAGAATGAGACTCGGGTATGGACCCAACCGCTCGATGGCATCGCGTAATTTCGCAAGGACGCGAAGCCTCGCGAGCATCCTTGCGATCGGCGTTACAATCGGTTCGATGACAGCCGTGAGCGCATAGTATGTCGCCATGACGATGGCGACCGGAAATTGAAGAACGTGCCTCCAGAACATCGCCATCGTCACTCCGCCTACTACTGGAACGGCGTAACAGAATTGCTGGACACGTTGCAAACGCAGCAGTCGGTCGAGATGTGTCGGTTCCCAGTTTCAACGTCGTTCGGATTATTCATGGGCGGTCCGCTTAATCGAGCAACGCCCACCGTATCCTTGCACTTGCCAACCTTGCGTAACCGGAGGCGCTGCGCCATCGTGTGGAGTAAGCCGGCGCGAGTCAGATCATGATCGGCGTGGCTTGAAAGTCTAATAAATCCGACTACGAATGATTTTCACCTTTCCGCACCCTGCCGGCGCATCCCGCAACCATCTGGATTGATCATGAAACTTGTTACGTTCGAACGCGACGGGTCCGCTCATCTGGGCGGACTGCTCGATGCAAACCGTCTTCTCGATCTGAAGCGCGCCGCGCAAGATGCTTCGGCGTCTCCGTTGATGTTCGAGAGCATGCTTGCTTTGATCGATGCAGGCGACGCCGGCCTTGACGCCGTTCGCCGAATGGCAGCCTCGGCGAAGGCGGGACAATGCGACGATGCGATCGGACCGGTGTCGGCCGTCAAACTGCTCGCGCCCATCCCACGCTCGCGCAAGAATGTCTTCTGCGTCGGTCGCAATTATGTCGAGCACGTCAACGAGGGCTACCGCGCCAGCGGCACGGCCATCAAGCTGCCGGAATATCCGCAGTTCTTCACAAAGCCGCCGACGGCCGTCATCGCACATGGCGACGCCATCCCGCGACATGCAGGCCTGACAGATAAGCTCGACTACGAAATCGAACTCGCTTTGATCATCGGGCGCGGCGGTTGCGACATTGCCGAGGACAAGGCCTTCGACCATATTTTCGGTTATACGATCTTGAACGACGTCACGGCGCGCGACCTGCAGCGGCGTCACGATCAATGGTTCAAAGGCAAGGGACTGAACGGCACCTGCCCGATGGGCCCGAGCGTGGTGCTGCAAGCCGACATCCCTGATGCTCAATCGCTCGACGTGGAATTGCGTGTCAACGGCGAGGTGCGTCAGACATCCAATACGCGGCATATGATTTTCTCGATTCCGCGCATCATCAGCGAATTGTCGCGCGGCTTGACGCTCGAGCCCGGCGATATCATCGCCACCGGCACGCCATCCGGCGTCGGCTATGCGATGGATCCGCCGAAGTTGCTCTCGTCCGGCGACGTCGTCTCGTGCCGGATCGAAAGTATCGGCATCTTAGAGAACCGCGTGGTCTGACGGCGAATCTTTATATTGAGGATGGATGCTGGCCCACGCCTTGGGATGTCATCACCCGAATGATGCTTGTCTGTTGAATGACGGACAATCGAGGACGCAAGTTCGTTTACCGGTAAGTGGCTGAATCAAAGGTTCTCATTGCTGTCATCTGG
>JANMAN010000193.1:0-5952 GCA_031359885.1 Tardiphaga sp.
CGCCGGTCAGCGGCTCGTTGACGCCGATCTTGATGGTCTGGGCGTGCGCGGTGCTGGCGAGCAGCGCTAAGGTCAATGCAGCGAACGAGAGCCGTGTGAGCGATCCAGTCATGATGGTCTCCATTGTGACGCGGTTGATCCAACAGTTTTCATTTCGTCGCCGCGCTCTGTGGCGCGATCGCCGATTCTTAAGTGCCGTCGTCTGGCTTGCCGCGCAGCCGGCGCAGCATCGCTGCGGCCCTCGCGCGCATGAGACCGACGACGAGCGAAACGAGATTGAGATCGGATGGCGGGGCATCCGTCGCGGCGTGCGATGTGCCGCCGGAGAGCCGCCGATCGAGATTGGTCGCGAAGTCAGCGATCAGCCGCGCCGCGAGATCGCGGATCAACCCCGAGCGGCCGATCTGCGCCAGCATGCCGCGCAGGCTGTAACCGATCGCGAGTTCGACGCGCGTCGCCTTGCCGCCGTCGAGCGGGAGCACGCGGTAACGAATCTCACCTTGGGTTTGCGAGCGGCTGCGCGTGTCGCGACCGATGCCGACGATGCGGCCGGATTGCGTCGCGATATTGCGTTCGACGCGCGCCGCGCCCTCGAAGACCGCGGCGATGGGTCCGACTTTCGCGCGGAACGCACCGTCGATGCGTTCGCTCGTCGGATTGCCGGTCAATGATGCACCAGGTAGGCAGGATGCGACAGCGGCGATGTTGTCGAAGAACGCAAAGACCTTCTCCGGCGCATGCGGCACGACGAAGCTCTGTTGCATTGTCGTCGCCGGCGTAAAGTCCGGAATGTCGGCAATGGCCGTCGCTGCATCCGCCGTGACACGCGCCGTCGGCGTGGACTGCGAGACCCCGACAACATGCCCCGATCCGGCGGGCCCGATTATCTTGCGCCCGCCATCCGGTTCGGCCGCGATGCCGCGTGCGCGGCGCTCCGCGATGACCGATTTCACCGCGCGGACGATGCCGACGTAACCCGTGCAGCGGCAGAGGTTGCCGCTCAAGCCGACACGAATCGCGTGATCGTCGGGCGCGTCGAGTCGCCGCACGAGATCGCGCGCCGAGACCAGCATGCCCGGCGTGCAATAGCCGCATTGCAGCGCGTGTTCGCGCGTGAACGCCGCGCGCAATTCGGTGGTGATGGCGTCGTCGTCGAGCCCTTCGATGGTGGTGATGCCGCTACCGCCGCAGGCGACCGCGAAGGTGATGCACGATCGCGCCGGCACGTCGTCGATCAGCACCGTGCATGCGCCGCAGACGCCGTGCTCGCAGCCGAGATGCGTACCGGTGAGATCGAGGCTGTCACGCAGGAAGTCCGCAAGATGCGTGCGCGGCTCGACGGTCTTGCGGACCGCGCGGTCGTTGACGGTGAGTTCGAGCACCGTCATGCCGCGGCCTCCGCGACCGCGCGGCGCAGGATCGCGACGTGGATTTGCCGGTCGGCGGCGTCGGCGAGACCCGCCGCCGCAAGCAGCCTATCCGCGACGCGCGCATCGAAGCGCTGTTTGAATTCGCCGGTGATTTTACCGCCGAACAATTCGCTGGCGTCGGCGAGCATGATGGGGGCGGCTTCGATCGCGCCGATCACCACGCGCGCGGTTGCAGCCTCCGGATCGATCAGGACCGCGCCGATCGCATGTGCGAATTCGCCGGGCTTGCGGCAGGATTTGACGTAACCCCAACGCGCCGTCGCAGAGAGCGCGGGGATGCGGATCGATTCGATCATTTCGTCGGGATGCAACGACGTCTCCAGCGCGCCGCGTACGAAGTCCGCCATCGCAATTTGCCGCGTTGCAGTCGCGCGACGTAGCGTCAGCACCGCACCAAGTGCTGCGAAGGCCGAGACCCAGTCGGCGGACGGATCGGCATGACTGAGCGATCCGCCGATGGTGCCGCGATTGCGCACCGCGCGATAGGCGATGGCGCTGGCGACGCGTTGCATCGCGCCGCGCGTGACATCCGCGACGCGGCCGTCCTCGATGTCGGCATGCGTCACGCATGCGCCGAGCACGAGGTCGCCATTGTCGGTGTCCGCGCGTTTCAAATCGGACAACGCCGTGATGTCCACGATCATGTCCGGCGCCGCGAGACGCAGATTGAGCATCGGCCCGAGCGACTGCCCGCCCGCCATGATCTTCACGGATGCATTCGGCTGCGCCATCAGCGCCAAAGCGCCGCGCATGTCGGTCGGGCGCTCGTAGCTGAAGGGCGCGGATTTCATGCCGCCGACCTCAATGCGTCGCTTGCGGCCAAGATCGCGGAGACGATGCGTCTCGGCGTGATCGGAGAATGCAGCAGCTCGACGCCGAGCGGCCGGAGCGCATCGTTGACCGCATTGGCGATCGCGGCCGGCGGTGCGATGGCGCCACCTTCGCCGATGCCTTTCACGCCGAACTGCGTATAGGGCGACGGCGTCTCCATATGATCGAGGCGTGGTTCCGGCACTTCGCTCGGCCCGGGCAGCAGATAGTCCGCCAACGTTGTCGCGAGCGGCTGACCGGCGCGGTCGAACGGCATCTCTTCGTACAGCGCCGTGCCGATGCCCTGCGCGAGACCGCCGAAAATCTGGCCGTCGACGATCATCGGATTGACCAGCACGCCGCCGTCCTCGACGATGACGTAATCCAGAATCTCCACCTTGCCGATCTCGGGATCGACCGAGACGATCACCGCATGCGCGGCATAGCTGAACGTGCCGCTGTCACGCTGCGGCTTGTAGCCGCCGGTCACGTCGAGTCCAGCCGGATCGACATCGGCAGGCAGATCCTGCGGGCGGCGATACCAGGTGTGCGCGATCTCTTGCAGGCTCACATCGCCGTTCGCGGACGTGACACGGCCGTCTTGTAAAACGACATCGTGTTCGCTCGCTTGCAACAGCTTCGCGCCGATCCGCTTGGCGCGTTCGCCGAGTTCGCTGCACGCGGCGGCGACCGCGCCGCCCGCCATCACCATCGCGCGCGAGCCCCAGGTGCCGGTTGAATAGGGCGTCATCGCCGTGTCGCCATGCACGAGACGAACTTTCGCGACATCGACGCCGAGAATCTCATGCGCGACCTGCGCCAGCGTCGTCTCCATACCCTGTCCGTGCGAGTGGACGCCGACACGCAATTCGAGCCCGCCGTCCGGCGTCAGCCGCGCCGTGGCCTGCTCGTGGCCGGGCACCATCGGGATACCCCAGCCCGCGTAAACCGACGTGCCGTGCGCGGCCTGCTCGCAATAGATCGCAAGTCCGACGCCGATCCGCCGGCCGTCCGCTTCGCCCTTGCGTTGACGGGCGCGCACGCCGTCGATGTCGATCGCGTCAAGCGCGCGGCGCATCGCCTGCGGATAGTCGCCGCTGTCGAAATGCTTGTTGGTGATGTTGTCGAATGGCATCTGCTCGGGCTGCACGAGATTGCGCAAGCGCACCTCGCCGGGTTCGATCCCGGCTTCGACCGCAATTGCATCGAGCATCAATTCCAGCGCGAAGCAGACGCCGGTGCGGGCGACGCCTCGATACGGCAGGATCGGGCATTTGTTGGTGGCCACCGAATAGGTGCGGCAGCGGTAGGCCGGCATCTTGTAGGGACCGGGTAGGATACTCGCGATTTGCGCGGCTTCGAGACACGCCGAAAACGGATAGGACGAGTACGCGCCGGAATCGACGGTGGCCTCGCAGTCGATGCCGCGCAACGTGCCGTCGCGATCGGCATAGACCGTGATGTTGTAATGGTGCTCGCGGCAATTGGCGCTGGCGACGAGATGCTCGCGGCGGTCCTCGATCCAGCGCAGCGGATGGCCGCGCCGCATCGTCAGCCACGCCAGACAAACTTCTTCCGGCAGCAGGATTCCCTTGTGCCCGAAGCCGCCGCCGACATCAGGCGACACGATCCGGATGCGGCCCTGTTCGATGCCGAGACAATCCGACAGGCCGTTGCGCACGATATGCGGCATCTGGCTGCCGGTATGCAGCGTCAACTGATCAAGCCGGTGGTCGAAACTGGCAACGACGCCGCGCCCTTCGAGCGGCGACATGCATTGCCGCGCGGTCGAAATCTCGCGCGTGATCTTGATGGGCGCGTCGAGCGCCGACGAAATATCCACCTCGAAAAACGTTTCGAGGAAGACGTTGTCGCCCCAGTGGTCGTGAACGAGCGCCGCGCCGGGCAGGCGCGCTTCCAGCATGTCGTGAACCGCCGGCAATTCGTCGAGATCGAGCGTCACGGCCGCCGCGATGTCTTCGGCTTCCGCGCGGGTCGGTGCGACGCACATCGCGACGAGTTCGCCGACCTGGCGTATTTTGTCCGTTGCTAAAACAGGCTGCTCCGACACCTTGAATCCGGGCAGGCCCGAGACGGCACGGATCGGCTTGACGCCGACCAGGTCTGCCGCCGTGAAAACCGAACCGCGATAGCGCTCGGGGATATGGATCGCCTTGATGTGTGCATGCGCCAGCGGACTGCGCACGAAGGCGACATCCTGCAAACCGGCGAGGCGAATGTCGGCGACATATTGCCCGCGCCCGCGCATGAAGCGGTCGTCTTCCTTGCGCGGCAGCCGCGCGCCGACGCCTTGCGGAGCGGCTTGGCCGTTTTGACGCTGGACTGTCTCACGCAACATGGCTGGTCCGATCGAACGGATGCGTTACGCCGCGACGGCTTGCGGCAGGATCGCCGCGACGGCGTCGTGGCGTGTGCCGGCGCGCAGGCAGAACGCCGGCTGCAACAATCCATTCGCGACCACTTCGGTATTCTCGTTGTCACGCAAAATGAAACGACCGGGCAGTTGATTGATGACGGTGACGTCCGCGTCCATGCCCACCTTCAGCGCGCCGATTTCGTGCGAGAGGCCAAGCATCTGCGCCGGATGCGATGTCACCATAGGCACCACCTGCTCGAGCGTGAGCCCGAGTGCCAGCATCGAACTCATGGCCTGCACCAGGCTGAACTTGGCCTGTCCCGCGAACGGGTGATTCTCTTCATCATCGTGTTCGTCAGGTGTGCCGGCCGGTGCCGGCACATGCGTGTTGTAGCCGTGGATGTCCGCGCCGAGCGTGTTCGGCACAATGCCGGCGGCGATCGCCTTTTTCGCCAGCCGATAGGAAAAGTGGCTGCCATGGCCGACATCGACCTTAAGGCCGCGGTCGAGCGCGGCGCGGATCACCGGATGCACCTCGCCCTCGCGGTTGACGAAGCCGCCGGGATGCCGCGTGAACGGATGCGCCAGCACGTCGCCTTCCTTCAACAGCGGAATCACGCGCTCCAGAATCGTATCGACGTCCTCACCATTGTTGCCGCTCTCGGGCAGACCCCAGAGCTGGCCGAAATGCACGTAAACGGGTAATTCCGTGCGGCGGCCGATCTCGGCCGACATCTCCATCACGCGAATGCCCCAACGCGCGAAGCCGCCGATTTCGGCATGCGCCTTGATGCCCTTGACGATGTCGCGATTGGCGTTGGCGGATTTCACCGTCGCATCGACATCGACGCCATCGGGGCTGTAGAGCATCGGATAGAAATGGCCCTCGAGCCCGCCGACGAGATAGGCCGACAAGAAAGCATAGACGCGCGCCGTCGCGGTCTCCGCGACGAAGTGGCGAAATCCGGGAAGCGTCATGCAAGATGCACCGCCCTGATCGATCAGCGTCGTGACGCCGGATTGCACGCCGACCATTTCGGCATTCATGCCGAAGCGGCCGGTGACGTATTGATAGACATGCCCGTGGGTATCGATCAGTCCCGGCAGCACAAGCTTGCCGCTGACGTCGACGACCTCTTTCGCGCTGCTCGGCAGAATGGCGGTCTCGACTGCTGCAATCTTGCCGTTGCGGATCGCGACATCCTTGATGCCGTCGATGCCCGACGCAGGGCAAATCACGCGGCCGCCACGCAGCACGGTATCGAAGGTCGAACTTCCGGACATCGCCGTTCTCCTTTTGGCATGCGTGATCGGAATGAGATGGAGTTGCTGACT
>JANMAN010000194.1:0-1719 GCA_031359885.1 Tardiphaga sp.
ACCAGGACCCAGAACAGTATTTGCAAGACGTGGGTCATGAGACGTGCCTGCCATGCCTGAGTTTCATTCCGAGCCCTACATTTACCTGCCGGCGATCAGTCACAAATCCGCGCTCATCGCCTGGGGTGCTTTCTATTTCCGTACCAACTCCCGCGGAAAATGGAAAATTGTCGACGATGACGATCTGAAATATGTGCATCCGCCTCGAAAGGATTCAATCGGCGCGCAGTCGGCGCCGTACGGGCCGGCGCGAGTGGAGGTTTATGACGCCTCCGGTAAGACCGTCTCATGCGCCAAGACGGAAGTGGCCAACCACTGCTGGCTCGCGGGTCTGCAACCGGATACCGAATACACCTACAAAGTGTTCGTGAAAGGGCAGGAATGGGCCAGCGGTGAGCGTTGGGATTGGTCGGCGAAGGAGAGCGCCCTCGTCCAGAACGGCGGGCAGTACGACAATCGCTTCAGGACCTATCCCGATCCGACCGTGGCGGTCGCGAAGCTGGCCTTTGCCGTGATCGGCGACTTCGGCGTGGGCGTGCGGCACGATCGGCCGTCGCGGCGACAGCAACAGGTTGCCAACTCGCTGCGGCGGATGGTTGATCTCAACGACGTGCGCTTCGTGTTGACGACCGGCGACAACATCTATGCGCGCCAGCGCGTGCTCGGCGTCGCGATCGGCGGCACGGGCGACGAAGACGACGACTGGTTCTTCACATACTTCCAGCCATACCGATACGTGATCAACCGCATCGCGGTGTATCCGTCGATCGGCAATCACGACGCGGACGAGACCGAGGAGCACGACGATCGCGCGCAGGTCGAGGACAACTTTTACCTGCGCGAACGAATCGGCTCGGAAGAGGCCGCGGGACGCGCCTCGTTCGGCCCGGGACTGTTCTACCGCTTCCGTTTCGGATCCGACATCGAGTTCGTGTGCCTCGACACGTCGAAGGAGAGTTTTTTCAGGGGACACCGGCTGTACGAGTTTCCCAAGCACTGGGACTTTGTCGAGCAATCGTTTCCCTCCGAGGGCCCACACCCAACCTGGCGGATTCCGTTCGCGCACCATCCGCTGTATAGCGCGGGACCCCAGCATCACAACACGCGCGGGATGGAGCACCTGCTGCCGCTCCTCGAGCGATCGGGCGTGCGCGTGATGTTCACCGGTCACGAGCACAACTTCCAGCATTCACGCACGCCGCTGCTCGATCACTTCGTCAGCGGCGCCGGGGGCAAGTTCCGGCGCGCCACGCCGGACGGTTTCGACGAGGCGCACACGGTGTCGTGGTCGTCCGACTGTCATTTTCTGCTGGCGCAGATCGAAGGCCGGCGCATGACGGTGCGGGCGATCGCTGCGATCGACGATGCAGCGGCGATGCCCGCCGAGATCGAGCGGTTCGATCGCAACGGCGATCCCGTGGCTGGGCCCGTCGAAATCACCTCGGGTTCGGACTAGAATTCGACGTCATGAGAAAGATCCTGATCGCGGCGCTCGTCGCCGCCATGACGATCTCGATCGCGCGCGCGCCGGTGTCCGCTCAGGAGAAGCGCTTGCCACCTCCCTGGGCGTACACGGTGAATCCGCCGCCCACGCCCGGAGCCGCGCCCGCGCCGGTCGATCCTGATCCGAAGCAGGTTCCCGGCAGTTCGGTCTCCCTGACGATCGCGCAAACGCGCGACGCCTTCAATCCTCCCGACTGGCGTCCGTACGGACATCCC